>DASPQQ010000168.1:0-13196 GCA_035624885.1 Bryobacteraceae bacterium
AATACAGGTTTCCTGCCTCGACCGCGGAAGCGGGCTCAGCAGGTCAGTTCGAGAGACTGGCGAGGGGACCACCGTTGGACGGAGGTTCCGCCGCGTCGTCGCATGTTGGTTCGGGGTGGTAACAACTGTGGCTTTCCGGCAAGTGGACCTCCTCTCCTCGGAACGGTATGGGAGAACTCCCAAAACCAGCATATACCCACGGGGGTATCCGTGTAAAGGCTGGAAAACCGGGACAGACAGAACCGGGCAGCCTTTTTCGCCGCAGGCCAGGACTGCAAACACGCGATTTCGCGTGGCGAAAAAGGTGCCACAGCCTGCTATGAGCGAAGGAGCCCGAAGGCTTTTGCGATCACGCGCGGCGTGCCTTCGGTGATGCGCATTCCCGCGAGTTCTTCCTCGCTCACCCAGAGGACGCGGCCGGCGTCATCTCCGGCTCTCAGCTCTCCGCCCGTCGGCTGGCACATGTAGTCGATGAGGACGAAGTGGTATTCGGGTCTGCCTTCCGCGTCAGCCATGATGCGCTCGAAGATTTCGACGAGCTTCAGTTCGCCGACTTCGAGGCCGGTTTCTTCGCGGATCTCGCGGCGCACCGCCTGTTCCAGCGTTTCGCCGGTTTCGACGACTCCGCCGGGCAGGGACCACCAGCCTTTGAGCGGTTCGCCCGCGCGCTCGACGAGCAGGATCCTGTTGTTCTCGAAAATGAGCGCGCCCACGCCCAGCACCGGACGGTCTGGATAGCGCCGGCTAATACTGGAAGGCGCCCTTCACGCCAACGCTCGTTTTGTAGATTTCGCTGCGCACGGAGACGTAGAGCGTGCTGCCATCGCCGTCTCCGAACGAGCAGTTCACCACGATGCGGTCTTCCATGAATTTCATTTCCTGTTTGCCGGCTGTGGAGAAGACCGTGATGCCTCGGGCGCAGACAAACAGGCGGCCTTTCTCGTCGGTCTTGAGGCCGCCCGGGACGCCATCGATGCCTCTGACGAAATCGCGCTGATTCGCTGCGGCGCCGTTGCGGTCGATATCGAAGACGGCTATCGCGTGGCGGTCGGAATCGGCGACGTAGAGCAGGCGGCCGTCGGGAGAGAGAGCGATGCCGTTGGGGCGCGTCTTCCATTTCGCGATGGCATCGACTTCGCCTTTCGGACTGGCGTGGAAGATGCCGTGGAAATCGAGTTCGCGATGGTCATCGGCGCTGCCGAAGGCGGGATCGGTGAACCAGATGTGGCCGTCGCGGCGCACGACGATATCGTTGGGCGCGTTGAATTTTTTTCCTTCGAAGGTTTCGATGAAGGGATCGACCGCGCCCTGGCGGTCCATGCGGGAAATGCGGCGGGTGTCGGATTCGCAGATGTAGAGCCGGCCCTGGACGTCGTAAGCGACGCCCGAAGCACCGCCATCGTTTTCGCGCAGGATCCTGGGCCGGGGGCTCGAATCGAAACGGTAGAGCGTTTTTCTGAGGACGTCGGCGGCTACGAGGAAACCGGTGCGGGACCAGGCGAGACCATCGACGAAGAAAAATTCGCCCGAGAGCTTCTCGATGACAATCTGGTCCTGCACAGAATGTCAGGGATGAGCGAGCTGGAGTTCGCTCTTGACGCTTTTGACGCCCTTGATGCCTTTGACGATCTTCTCGGCGCGCTGGCGCTGCTTCTCCTCGTCGACTTTGCCTTTGAGGACGACCGCGCCCTCATGCACCTCGACGTCGAGGGCGCCGCCTTTGACGATGGCGTCGGCGGCGAGGCGCGAGCGGATCGTGTCGGTGAGGAAGTCGTCGGAAACAGGTTTGTCAGCGGCGAGGGCGGTGAACGTCAGGCCGAGCGCGAGAAGCAGTGAGGAGGCTGCACGCTTGAGTTTCATTCTCTGCCCGTCATTGTACGCCAATCGATGGTGTCGAGAAATGAGGGCTTCTCGCGCCAGCCCGGCTCGACTTTCACGTGCAGGTCGAGGAAGATGTGGGTGCCGAAGAAGGACTCCATTTCCTCGCGCGCGAGCGTGCCGGCCTGTTTCAGCACCGAGCCCTGTTTGCCGATGACGATGCCCTTCTGGCCTTCGCGCTCGACCACGATGGTGGCGTAGATGCGGATGATGTCCGGCAGTTCTTCCCACTTGTCGATGATGATGGCGAGCGAGTGCGGGACTTCTTCGCGCGTGATGTGGAGGAGTTTTTCGCGGATGAGCTCGGCGGCGAGGAAGCGGGCGGGCTGGTCGGTGAACTGATCGGGCGGGAAGTATTCGGGCCCTTCGGGCAGGCGGCGGATCACGGCATCGCGCAGCTGATCGAGGCCTTCGCCCGTGAGCGCGGAGATGGGGAAATACCCGGCGAAATCGTAATGCTTCTGGTATTCGGCGAGAACGGGGAGCATTTCCTGTTTCGCCGCGAGCGCATCGATCTTGTTGAGCGCGAGAAGCACGGGCTGGCCGGCCTTGAGAACGCTCAGCGCCTTCTCGTCTTCGGGCGTGAAAGGCTTGCGCGCATCGGCGACGTAGATGAAGAGATCGCGTGCTTCGAGCGCGTCGCGCACGGCGTCCATCATGCGCCTGTTGATGGCGCTCGACGATTTGTGGATGCCGGGCGTATCGACGAAGATCACCTGCGCTTCGGGCGTGGTGAGGACGCCCTGAATGGCCGTGCGTGTGGTCTGCGGCTTGTCGGCGACGATCGAGACTTTCTGGCCGACGAGGGCGTTGAGCAGCGTGGACTTGCCGGCATTGGGGCGGCCCAGTATGGAAACAAAGCCGGAGCGGTGTTCAGTCATGTTTTTCGATGGGTTCGGCGACGGAGGATTTGCTCAGCCGCACCTTTTCGACGCGCAGTTCATCGCTGGCGAGGACGTCGACGCGGATGCCATCGCGCTGGACAAACTCTCCGGGTTTCGGGACGCGGCCGAGCCATTCGGTGACGAGACCGCCGATGGTGGTGGATTCGATTTCGTCGTCGGCTTCGAATTCGAGCAGATCCGGAATGCGCGCGATATCGAAATTGCCCGAGACGATGAAGCCGCCGTGGCCGTCTTCGGTGACGTCGGAGCCGGGTTCGTGTTCGTCGCGGATTTCGCCGAGGATGACTTCGACCAGATCTTCGAGCGTGGCGAGACCCGCGGTGTTGCCGTATTCATCCACCACGATCACCATGTGGGCGCCTTCCTGCTGCATCTCACGCATCAGGATGTTGACGGGTTTGGTTTCGGGCACGAAGCGGATGGGCCGCATCAGTTCGCGCACCCTGCGCCTGAGGCGCGCGCTTTCGGCGATTTCGAACATGTCGCGCACGTGGACGAAGCCGATGATGTCGTCGATCGAGGATTCGAAGACGGGGATGCGCGAGTACTGCTCGTTGATGACGAGCGAGTGGAGTTCCTCGAGCGTGCGGTCGGCCTGGATGGCGACGATGCTCGGGCGCGCGGTCATGACTTCGCGGACGACTTTATCGCCGAACTCGACGACCGATTGAATGAGTTCGCGGTCTTCTTCGTGAATCAGACCTTCTTCGGTGCCGGCCGTGATGAGGACGTCGATGTTTTCGGCGTTGGTGGCGGGTTCGTCGCGCTCGGGCTCCTCCATCGTGATATCGAGCAGCGAGTGGAGGAATTTCAGAAGCAGGACGAGCGGACGCGCGATGATGGCGGCCGCGCGGTAGAAAGGCAACAGCGGAAGAAGCCAGCGGCCTTCGGTGCGGCGTACGAGCAACTGCGGCACGAGATAGGCGAAGAGCACCATGAGGGCGAGGGCGCTCGCGATGCTTTCAACCAGCGCGAGCGGCGTGACCGGGCCGCCATCCATCACGTGCGCCAGCATGACCAGGCCGAAGAGCACCAGACAGGTGTGCTTCCAGAGAGAAAAGGTGAGCGACCCGTCTTCCGGGCGCAGGTGCAGACGCGGTTCGAGTTCGGCCTTGAAGTGCTGCAGGCACGATTGATCGCGGCCGCGCAGGCGCATGCCTTCCACGTAGAGCGTCTGGATGGTGGTGAAGAGCATGATCAGCGCGACCAGAATGAAGAGAGCGAGAAACGTCATTGCGTTCTCTCACTGAGTGCCGCCGGAAGCGAGAATTTCTTCCGCCAGCGTGTTTCGGCGCGCCGCATCCGGCCGGAATCGGTTTCGTGGTCGAGGCCGGTCAGATGCAGGACGCCGTGGAGCATCAGGATGCGGATTTCGTCTTCGAGCGAGTGCTTCCATTCGCGGGCCTGGGCGCGGGCGCGGGCGAGCGAGATGGCGATGTCGCCGATGCGATCGGGCGTATCGGAGGGGAAAGAGAGCACGTCGGTCGGGTAGTCTTTGCGGCGGAATTCGCGGTTGAGCGCCTGCAGTTCGCGATCGCCGGTGAGCAGGCAGTGGAACTCGCGGCCGCGCGCCACCCGGCGGCGCAGGGTTCGGGCGAAGGATTCCAGAGAACCGAGGTCGAGTGAGGCCGGCTTCCGCCGGCAGGTTATGTGCGGGTCAGATTTCATGTTGTGCGGTCAGGCCGTGGGCCGTACCGCGGGGGTCCGGAGCTGGTCGATTGCGAGCGAATCGACGGGCATGCCTTCGGAGAGCTTGAGCGAAAGCTGCCGCTCGATGACGCTCTCATTGTATTTTTCGTAGGCGCGCACGATGCGCTGGACAAGCGAGTGGCGCACCACGTCGCGTTCGTCGAACTGGATGAACGAGATGCCTTCGACGCCGCGCAGGATTTCGCAGGCATCGAGCAGTCCGGAGCGGCGCCCGGGCGGCAGATCGATCTGGGTGAGGTCGCCGGTGACCACCATCTTCGAGTTGAAGCCCTGGCGGGTGAGCACCATTTTCATCTGCTCGGCGGTGGAGTTCTGGGCTTCGTCGAGAATGATGAAACTGTCGTTGAGGGTGCGGCCGCGCATGAAGGCGAGCGGCGCGACTTCGATCGAGTTGCGTTCGACGAGCTTTTCGACTTTGTCGCCTTCGATCATGTCGTAGAGCGCGTCGTAGAGCGGGCGCAGATAGGGGTCGATTTTCTCCTGCAGGCTGCCGGGCAGGAAGCCGAGCTTTTCGCCGGCTTCGACCGCGGGGCGGGTGAGAATGATGCGGCTGACGCGCTTGCTGATGAGCGCCTGCACGGCCATGGCGACCGCGAGATAGGTTTTGCCGGTGCCGGCGGGGCCGACGCCGAAGACGAGATCGTTGCGTTCGATGGCTTCGAGATAGCGGCGCTGCGTGACGGTCTTGGGCGCGAGAACTTTCTTGCCGAAGCTGCGCTGGCGTCCGCTTTCGAACAGAGCCCGCAGGGTGACGCCCGAATCCGCGGTGACGACGCGGAGCATGCTGTTGAGGTCGCCGTTTTTGAAGACCACGCCTTCCTTCACCAGCGAGAAATAGTCTTCGAGAATACCTTCGGCGCGGGCGACGGAATCGGGTTCGCCCTCGATTTCCAGCGTGTCTTCGCCGAGACGCGTCCGGACATTGAGACCGGTCTCGAGTACACGGATATTCTCATCGCGCGTGCCGAAGAGACTTTCAATTCCGGAACCGACCTGCACGGTAGCTCTCATAGATGCGGGGTGAGTCCTCCTGCCGATTGATTTGTCGTTCGAGCGAAAGCGGTGAAGCTGATGAACATCAGTGGGCGTTACTGCAGAAGCAAGCGAGAGGGAGCGGGGAGCGGAACTGCCGCGATTGCGCGGGGAGGGGAAATACCATCCACACATGAGTATAGCAGTTTTCGGCCGGAAATTGGAGGGCGCGATCCGGCCGGAAATTCGCCGCCGGATGCCCGAGAGTGACCCTGGCGGCGATGGTCAGGAAGGCTTTTGTTCCGCGCAGCGTTTGATGAGCGTCTCCAGACTGATCAGGTGATCGGGCACGAAAACTCCGCGGGACCAGGGGGCGTCATCCAGGAAGTGAATGCCCACGAAGTAGCCGTAATCGCGATAGACGCAGTAGGAGACGACGCCGGAGAGGCTTTTGCCCGCGGCCGTCAGCAGGACTTCAGAGCCGAGCGGAACCTCCTCGTCCACCTGCACGCAGGCGCCGAGCGGAGAGATGTCTTCGAGCACCGCCTCGAGAGTTTCAACCGAGTTGTTCCCGATGCGCGTGAGATGCACGAGATCGGCGCACAGGAACCGGCTTTCGAGCCGACGTTCCGTATTGTTCATATGCACTGATATCGGCGGAACGGGGCCGGGAGTTTATTTTGCGGGGGTGCCGGGGTCGAGCAGGTGCCCCATCTTCTCGCGCTTGGTTTCGAGATAGTCCCGGCGCGATTCGTGGGGGATGGCGATGCAGGGCACGCGTTCGGCGACCTGGATGCCGGCCTCTTCGAGCGCCTTCACCTTTTCCGGATTGTTCGAGAGCAGCCGGACGCTCCCGATGCCGAGATGGTGGAGGATGGCGCCGGGCAGGGCGTAGTTGCGGAGGTCGCTTTCGAAACCGAGCTGCTCGTTGGCTTCGACGGTATCGGCGCCCTGATCCTGCAGTTCATAGGCGCGGAGCTTGTTCATGAGGCCGATGCCGCGGCCTTCCTGCTGCTCGTAAATGATGAGCCCGCGGCCGGCGGCGGCGACTTCGCGCAGGGCGATTTCGAGCTGGGCGCGGCAATCGCAGCGCAGGCTGTGAAAGACGTCGCCCGTGAGGCACTGCGAGTGGATGCGGAGGAGCGGAGGACCTCCGGCATGGACGTCGCCCATCAAGAGAACGACGGCTTCCTCCACCTCTTTGCCGCCCCGGGCCTCGAAGCCGAGGATGCGGAACTGGCCGTATTCCGTGGGGAAATTGGCCTCAGCGGCCTGGGTCAATTGGAAAGTTGCCTGCAAAGTACTCCATTATAATGAGCACCGGTGGAACAGCACCTCATTACACTGCTGGTCAAGATCGGGGTGGTGACTTCGATCGCCAGCTTCGGGGTGCGGATCGAGGGCGTCAAGCGCATGCTGCTGCGCGAGGAACGGACGCTCACGCAGCGGCTCTGGCTGGCGCTCTGGTTCGCCGGGATTTTCGCGCCGGGCGTCATCATTCGTTTGATGACGCACGGGTCGTATTCGGCTCTCGATCTGGCGATGGAGGGCAGCCTGCTCGCCGGCATTACGGGCGGGTATGTGTGCGGCTGGCTGGCGGGGATGATCATCGCCATTCCGTCGATGTTCAACCACGAACTCCTCTCGCTGGCGTTTCTCGCGGCGATCGGGCTCGGCGGCGGGCTGCTGCGCGACTGGCCGGCCGACAAGGAAGAAGTCTGGCGCTTTTCGCCGTTTCCCGATGTGAATGTCTACCGCGTGTTCCAGCAGGGCCGGGAGTTCCGCAGCGCGCTCTTCCATGTGTTCTTTTCGGGCGGCGTGGTGGCTTCGGAACTGCTGCGGGAGGTGCTCGGAACGGCCTTCCCCGGGCGCCTGTTTACGGTGACGCGGTGGAACGATCCGCCGACCATGATTCTGGCGAGCTGGGTTTCGACTTACTTCTGCATCACGCTGCCCCTGAAGGTCTGGAGCAACACCCGCAATGAGGCGCGGCTGGAAGAGCAGGACCGGCTGCTGCTCAGGGCGCGCCTCGACGCGCTTTCGAGCCAGATCAACCCGCACTTCCTCTTCAACACGCTGAACTCGGTTTCGAGCCTGATCCGGCTGGATCCCGAGCTGGCGCGGTCGATGGTCGGGCGGTTGTCGCGCATCATGCGGCGGCGGCTGCGCAATCAGGATCACTTCGCGCCTCTGCGGGATGAACTGGATTTCGTGGAGGATTACCTGTCGATCGAGACCGTGCGGTTCGGGGACAAGCTGCGCGTGGTGAAGCAGATCGATCCGGCGACGCTCGACATGCTGGTGCCGAGCATGCTGCTGCAGCCCCTGATCGAGAATTCGATCAAGCATGGGATCTCGAGCAAGGTGGATGGCGGGACGATCACGCTCAGGACCTCGTACGCGAACGGGCGGCTCGCCATTGAAGTGGAAGACGACGGCGTGGGGATTGCGGAGGCGGAACTGGCCAGCGTCTTTACGAAAGGGATCGGTGTTAGTAACGTAAAAGAGCGGCTACAGGTCCTTTACAACCAGGATTACAGGATGCTGATCGACAGCCAGCCGGGCCGCGGAACTCGCATTGAGATCGAGTTGCCGGGGAATCAGATCCGGATGGCGGCTGTTTCTTAAAACAAAGTGAGCGACCAGGACTCGGCTTTAAATATTGCGGCCTCGCTGAGGCGCAACGGATTCAGTGGATTACCGCGGCAGACGCGCCAGATTTACGATCTGGTGGCGGGGATTTATCCGCTTTCAACGCTGCTTTTTCATGAGAAGGCGCATAAGGTGGCGCTGGAGCTTTCGGGCATTACCGATCAGATGCGGGTGCTCGAGGTGGCGACGGGGTCGGGCGAAATGCTGCGGTGGCTGGCGGGCGTGAACCGCAAGGGGCTGACGTGCGGGATCGATCTTTCGCCCAACATGGCGGCACGGACGCAGCGGCTCGCGCGCAAGGGATTGCCGGGGTCGAGGATCGATTGCCAGGCGGTGGACGCGCGGCGCATGCCGTTCCAGGATGGGGCGTTCGACGCGGTGGTTTGCTGCTATCTGTTCGAACTGCTGGGGCCGGACGGGATTGCCGAGACGATGGGGGAGATCCATCGGGTGCTGCGGCCGGGCGGCCGGTTCGCGGTGGTGATGATCGGGCAGAACGTGCCTGCTTTCAATGCGCTATATAAGGTAGCGGGCGGGCTGGCGCCGGCCTTCTGGGGCTGCCAGGTGGAGCAGGCGATTCCCGAGGCGATGGCGGCATCGGAGTTCCGGGTGGAGCATGACCGGACGGTGCAGCAGGGCTTTTATCCGTCGCGCGTGATGGTGGCGAGAAAAAGGGCCCGAAGTGCTACAATGTAGCACATGAAGACCACTTCCATTCGCGATCTTCATATCCGCACTTCCGAACTGGTCCGCGAGGCCGAGGAAGGAACGGTCATCGTGATCGAGCGGCGCGGGGAACCGGTCGCGGAACTCCGGCCATTGACGACGAAGAAGAAGTTCGTTCCGTTCCCGGATCTGACGGAGTTTTGGGCCAGCATGCCCCAGGTATCCTCGGATAGCGGGAAGTTTTTAGAGGAAGATCGCTGATCCCGATGTATTTCGACTCGGCATACATCGCGAAAGTGTATGTCAATGAGCCGGATTCCATGCTCGTGCGAGAGCTTGTGAGCAAGGCTCGCCCGAGACTCACATCTGTCTGGGCTGTCTGTGAGGTTCAATGCGTCTTCCATCGTCATCTGCGCGAGGGAGTCATCACGCCATCCGATTGCAAGCGGCTCGCGAGCACATTTCTGGAGAATCTGGACGCAGGCGTTTGGGAGACGGTTCCCGTCACTGAGGCGCTGTTACGTCAAGCTGGAGCCTTGGTGACGGCTGCGCCGCCGGACCTTTTCCTGCGGGCGGGCGATGCGCTCCATCTCACAAGCGCCCGTCAGGCTGGCGAGCATGAAATCTGGACCAACGACCGCCGGATGCTGGCCGCGGCACCATACTTTGGAGTGGTCGGGCGCAGCGTCTGAATGGCCCATCGTCCGAGCCGGACGACCCAGGACCCGTTGGTTTGACCCGTCAAAACCCTCATGCTACGTTAGATAAGTAGTTCGCGTTTCGTTTTTCGTTCCCTTACATGGACCAAACCTTACACGACCTGGGCGGGATTGTGCTGCAAGGCCTGCCTACGTTCTTTCTTGTTCTGATCCTCGTCTTTTTCGTTAAAATTCTGTACTTTAACCCGCTTGAGAAAGTTCTCAAGGAGCGCTTCCGGCTGACGGAAGGCGCGCGCCGGGCGGCTGAAGAAAGCCTGAAGAACGCCAACCACAGGATCTCCGAATACGAAGAATCGCTGGGCCGCGCGCGGGCCGAAATCTACGACCAGAATGCGCGCAACCTGCAGGCCCTGCAGGCCGAGCTGAGCGCGAAGGTCCAGGCGGTGCGCACCGAAACGGAACAGAAGGTGGCGGAGGCGAAGGCTTCCATCGCCCGCCAGGCCACCGAAGCGCGCGCCAATCTGGAAGCGCAGAGCGAACTGCTCGCGGGCCAGATCGCGGACGCGATTCTCCACGGAAAGGCGGCGTAGTTCATGAAGCGCCTTCTGTACGCAGTCATTCTCACAACCGCGCCTCTTCTCGCGCAGGAAGGCGGAGAAGCGGCGAAACCGGACATGGAAATCTGGAAGTGGCTGAACTTCCTGATCCTCGCCGGCCTTCTCGGCTACTTCGCGGTCAAGGCGGGCGGACCCGCGCTCCGCGGCCGTTCAAAGGAAATCCAGGAAGGTCTGGCGGCGGGCGAAAAGGCCAAAGCCGAAGCCGAGGCGCGCGCCAGGGAAGTGCAGGCGAAGCTGCAAAATCTCGAAAGCGAGATTGCGGCCATGCGCAAAACGGCGGAAGAAGAAACCGCCCGCGAAGCCGCTCGTATCCGGCAGGATTTCGAGCGCGAACTGGCGCGCATCGAGCGGCAGTCGGAAATCGAAATTGAATCGGCGGGCAAGATTGCGCGGCTCGAACTGCAGAGTTTCGTGGCCAGACTGGCCGTCGATCTGGCGGAACAGAAAGTGCGGGCGCGCATGACGCCGGATGCGCAGGCGGCGCTGCTGGCGGGCTTCCTCAGGGACTTCCCGGCCAGCGCGGAGGCGACGCGATGATCGCGCAGGCGGTTGTCAGCCGCTACGCCAGCGCTCTGGCCGACGTTGTTCTCGCCGCTTCTTCCGGACTCAAGCCGGCTGAAGCCGTGGAGCAGGTGCGCTCGATCAGCGAGACCATTCAGGCATCGCCCGAGCTGCGCGCGGTGCTGGCCACACCGGCGATTTCGGCGCAGCGCAAGCGCGCCGTGATCCGGACCATCGCGGAGAAGGCCGGCGCGGCGCCGATGATCCGGAATTTCGTGCTGGTGCTCAGCGACCATCGCCGCATCGCGGGACTGCCGGAGATGCTGGACGCGTTCGAAATGGCGCTCGATCACCGGCTCGGGCTGGTGCGCGCGGAAGTACGCTCGGCGTTCCCGCTGAGCGACGAACAGCGGAATCAGCTCGTCCGGGACCTGAGCGCGATGACAGGCGCCGAGGTGCGGGTGAGGGTGGAAGTCGATCCCCGGCTGATTGGCGGCGTCGCGGTGCAGCTGGGTTCGAAGGTATTTGACGGGTCCGTTCGCGGACAACTGGCAGGGCTGCGGGAGCGGCTCGCCGCAACTCTTTAAAGCGGAATTTTATGGCTCAGATTCGGGCAGACGAAATAACAAGTATCCTGCGGCACGAGATCGAGAATTACGAGCGTGCCATCGATGTCAGCGAAGTCGGAACGATCATGTCGGTCGGCGACGGTATCGCGCGTATCCATGGTCTCGACAAAGTGATGTCGGGCGAAATGCTGCAGTTCAGCCACGGGGTGAGCGGCATCGCCATGAACCTCGAAGAGGATCAGGTGGGTTCGGTGCTGCTGGGTGAATACCAGCACATCCGGGAAGGCGAGGAAGTTCGCCGCACGGGCAAGATCATGTCGGTGCCGGTGGGCGAGGCGATGATCGGCCGCGTGGTCGACGCGCTGGGCAATCCGATCGACGGCAAGGGGCCGATCGCCACGGACCAGTTCATGCCCATTGAACGCCTCGCGCCGGGCGTCATCGACCGGCAATCGGTGAAGCAGCCGATGCAGACCGGCATCAAGGCGATCGACGGCATGATTCCGATCGGCCGCGGACAGCGCGAGCTGATCATCGGCGACCGCCAGACGGGCAAGACCGCCATCGCCATCGACGCGATTCTGAACCAGAAGGGCGGCGACATGATCTGCATTTATGTCGCGGTCGGCCAGAAGCGTTCGACGGTGGCGCAGGTGGTGAAGACGCTCGAGGAATTCGGCGCCATGGCTTACACGATCGTGGTTTCGGCCAGCGCTTCCGATCCCGCGCCGATGCAGTATCTGGCGCCTTACGCGGGCTGCGCGATGGGCGAGTACTTCCGCGATTCGGGCCGCCACGCGCTCTGCATCTACGACGATCTTTCGAAGCACGCCGCGGCCTACCGTGAAATCTCGCTGCTGCTGCGCCGTCCGCCGGGCCGCGAAGCGTACCCGGGTGACGTGTTCTATCTCCACAGCCGCCTGCTCGAGCGCGCCGCCAAGCTGAGCGATGCGCACGGCGGCGGTTCGCTCACCGCTCTGCCGTTCATCGAAACGCAGGCGGGGGACGTTTCGGCCTACATTCCGACCAACGTCATCTCGATTACCGACGGCCAGATTTACCTCGAATCGGATCTGTTCAACTCCAACATCCGGCCGGCCGTGAACGTGGGTCTCTCGGTGAGCCGCGTGGGCGGCAACGCGCAGATCAAGGCCATGAAGCAGGTGGCCGGCCCGCTGCGTCTCGATCTGGCGCAGTACCGCGAACTGGCAGCCTTCGCGCAGTTCGGCTCGGATCTCGACAAGGCTTCGCAGGCGCAGCTCAATCGCGGCAAACGTCTGGTTGAAATCCTGAAGCAGCCGCAGTATTCGCCGCTGCCGGTGGAAAAGCAGATCGCGATCATTTTCGCCGCGACCCAGGGGCTGCTGGACGATCTGGCGGTGGAAGACTGCCGGCCGTTTGAAGCGGAACTCTACAGGTTCATCGAGGACAAGCACCCCGGCATCTTCCTGCAGCTTCGCGAGAAGAAAGCCTTCGACGACGGACTGCGGGCCGAACTGACCGGCGCGGTGAAGGAGCTCAAGGCGAAGTTCGCCGCCGAGCGCGCGAAGCCGGTGGCGGCAAAGGCGTAGTTTCGACCGATGCCGAGTCTGATCGATTTCCGGCGGCGCATCCGCTCAGTCAGGAACACGCAGCAGATCACCAAGGCCATGAAGATGGTCTCGGCGGCCAAGCTGCGCCGCGCGCAGGATCGCGTGATCGCCGCGCGGCCGTATGGCGCGCTGCTGCGCAAGATGCTGGCCGACGTCGCCGCGGCCGCCGTGCGCAACGAAGAGGCGGCACAAAATCCGCTGCTGGCCCGGCGGCCGGAGGATCGCATCTTGCTGACTCTGATCACCGCCGATAAGGGACTGGCCGGCGCGTTCAATTCCAATTTGAACAAGGGCGCGCTGCAATTCATCCAGGAGCGCGCCAACGCTTCCGTGACGCTGGAATTGATCGGCCGCAAGGGGCGCGATTTCTTCCGCAAGCGCCAGGCCAAAATCGCGGGCGAGCACACCGGCTTGCCGGCCCAGGTGCCGTTCGCAGATATCGCGGCAATTGCCGCGGCCGCCATGGATCTGTACC
>DASPQQ010000169.1:0-13483 GCA_035624885.1 Bryobacteraceae bacterium
TTCGCCACGCTCGCTTTTGCGTTCGCCGATGCCTTCCTGTTCATCGGCTATCTGATTTCGATCGCGCTGTTCGGTCTCTATCAGGCGATCTTCATGGCCAACGCGGGCGGCGCGTGGGATAACGCGAAGAAGATCGTGGAAACGGAACTGAAGAAGAAGGGCACGGAACTCCACGATGCCACGGTCGTGGGCGACACCGTGGGCGATCCGTTCAAGGACACCTCTTCGGTGGCACTGAACCCGATCATCAAGTTCACCACGCTGTTCGGCCTGCTGGCGGTGGAACTGGCGGTTTCGCTCGGCGAGCAGCAGGGCGAAGGCCTGACAAGAGTCCTCGCGGCGGTGTTCCTTGTCGTGGCGCTGTTCTTCGTGCACCGCTCGTTCTACAAAATGCGGATCCACTCGGAAGGCGAGAAGCACTAAGGCAGCTTCAGGGGAAGGAAAGAAAAGGCCCGGCTCAGCGCCGGGCCTTTTTAATTTTTGGGGGCTTTCGTCTGTTAAGTGTTACCGTGGACTCGATGAGACCTGCCTGCGTCGCCTTTGCCTTGCTCTGCGCAGCCGGGCTGGCCCCCGCTCAGGTGGGTCCGGGGCAGCGCGCAGTTGCTTCGCCTTTCGACCTGGCGGAGTCAATCGAGTCGGGGAGGAGTATTGACTGGGACCTGGTGCTGCCAAAAGGTGCGGCCGACACGTCGCCGCGCCCCCTCCCCCGGTGCGGCGACCCGCAGTATTCACCATGTGACGTCGAGCTCATGGTGGTTCAGCACCCGGCCCAGGCGATCCTGCTCGTACAGCAGGCCGACGTTCGGGGCGACTTCTTCGTCCGCTTTATCGGGCAGGGGGATCAGTGGAGCTTCGGGGGCAGCTACCTTGCGCCGCTGAAATACTATCCGAGCCGCCATGGCATGATGCGGGTCAGTGAGAAGCCGTTCATGAAGGTCTCGGAGCAAGGGATCTCCGGCACTGGACTTGCGAGCGAAATCGAAGAATGGTTTGATCTGACGCTCCCGGATTTCGAGCCAGTCTTCTCGTTTCCGGTTCAAGGCCACCAATATCTGGTACCGAGCGACATCGGCCGCGCGATCACCGGCTTTGCCATGGAGGACAGGAGGAGCCCCGTAGAGACCATCATTGCGGACCTGACGGTGCGCTTTTCCTTTGGCGGAACGGACATCGGGCAAATGGAGTCCACTGGCATCTATGAACGGCCACCGGGAGAGCGGCGGTTCTCGCTGCGGAAGGCCCTCATCGACGGATATGGCCCCACCGCCACCCCGATTGGGACAAGCGATTTCGAGAACTTGGCCGATCTGGACCGTGGACCGGCCAACGAAAGGATACTAACCTACACCTTTTCGCGCCTCAAAGAAATTGCGTCCGGTAATGACGCCGAGGCGAAGGAAGCCATTCGGGCTTTCCTTGAAGAATGCCAGGACACACCTGAGAAGCGCGAACTGGAGGAGGTCCTCAAAATGAGATAACTCGGGCCTAAAGCGTGAAGTTGAAGCTTTCGCCCAGATACACCCGGCGCACGTCGGGATCGCCGGCCAGCGCTTCCGGACTGCCGGTGCGGAAGATTTTGCCTTCGTTGATGATGTAGGCGCGATCCGTGACCGAGAGCGTCTCGCGCACGTTGTGGTCGGTCACCAGAATCCCGAGGCCGCTGCGCTTCAGATCGAGAATGATCTTCTGCAGCTCAAGCACCTGGATCGGATCGATGCCGGAAAAAGGCTCGTCGAGCAGCAGGAATGACGGGTCGATGGCCAGGGAACGCGCAATCTCCACACGCCGCCGCTCACCGCCCGAAAGCACGTAGCCTTTGCTGCGCCGCACGGTTTCGAGGCCCATCTGCTCGATGAGCTGGTTCATTTTGTCCTTACGCTGGCGCCCCGTCATGGAACGCGTCTGGAGGATCGCCATCAGGTTCTCCTCCACGGTCAGCTTGCGGAACACCGAGGCTTCCTGGGGCAGATAGCTGATGCCGTGCCGCGCACGCCGGAACATCGGCATGTCCGTCAGGTCCACGCCATCCAGCAGAACCTTGCCGGAATCGGGGCTGATCAGCCCCACCACCATATAAAAGGAGGTCGTCTTCCCCGCCCCGTTCGGACCCAGCAGACCGACGATCTCGCCGCGGTTCACGCTGACCGACACGTCATGGACGACGCGGCGGCCCCTGTAGGACTTGCAGATTTCAACGGTTTCGAGTTTTTGCATCCGGCGGGCTATTTCTTCTTTTTGATGTGACTCTGCACCTGACGTTCCGGCACACCGTCAATGATCAGCCGGTTGTCGTTGGTGAAGTAGGTCAGGGTGTCACCCTTGCTATTACCCCGCACGGTATCCCGAAGTTGCGGCGAACCGCCGGTCAGCACGACTTTACCATCGTCGGTGTAATACTCGGCGTGCTCACCCTGGCCGATGCGGTGGTGGAGAGGCGTAACCTCGGTGATTTCGACTCTACCGTCGCTCAGGGCGCGGTTGACGCGCGAGTCCTTGCCGGAGTCCTTCGGATTCAGAAAGGCCTTCAGGGTGGCGCTCGTGACGGTCAGGCCGGGCCGGCGGAAGTCGACGCCGCCAGAGTAGTTGGCCAGCAGATCCGCATCGGCATAGGTCATTTTCTCCGACTTCACCAGCGTAAAGATTGGCGTGGGAGGAGGCGGCTCGCCCTCCTTGGGCTGATCCTGGAACTGCGTGATGACCTTGCCGTCGGCGACCACCGTTTTCTTTTCCCGGTCGATATCGACCCGGTCGCTCTGAATGCGGTTCGCCGGTTGCCAGAGCACGGCGTGGCCGATGTAGTGAATCAGGCGATTGTGATTGGTGGAAATCACGTGGTCGGCCGTGCCCTGCACCGGCTGATCGTTGTCGATGACGCCGGAGTCGGGTTTCGAATCCTCGCTGCGTTTTTGATCGGGCAGACGAGTGGTGAACACGTGGTCTTTGGCATCGAAATCGCCGGTCGCCTGGTCGATGCGGATCCGGTCCGCCATGGTGGTGCCGGTATCGTCCTGAATCCGCGCATGACTATCGAGGTCCATCTGATTTCTGTCGTTCTCGAGCACCGCGTTGTCCGCCTGAGCGCGCCGCACGCCCTGCGTATAGCGGAACCCGGTGCGCTGCGCCATGCGCTTCAGCTCGCCCTTGTCGTCGAAAGTGGCGTCAATGTCCCGGCTGGTGGTGTAGGCAACCGCCGGGCTGGCATTCTTCTTCGCGCGTTCCTCGGCGGAAGGCTGGGTTTCGGTGGAGGCCGGAACGGCGGGAGTCCCGTTGGCGTGGAATTCCTGAATTTCGTTCTTCGGCCCGTAGATCATCTGAAAGCGGTCGGCTTTGAGCAGGCGGCGGTGACGCGCGCTCTGGTTGGGCACGATCTCGAGCGAACCCGGCGCGAGGGTGTTGATCCGGTCAATCTCCTTGCCGCCCTGCTTCATATGAAGATAGATCGAATCGGATTTGACGACCCTTGTGTCGGCCGCATCCGGACCCATCGCCACGGGTTTCGATTCCAGGTCGCCGTTGCCGGACGTTTTCACGTCCGAGAGATTCCCCTGATCGTCGAATTTCAGGTCGACCTGGTGGCCGGTAATGGTGGTCTCCGAGGCCGGCGCGTGCGAAACAAGCTTCGCATTGCCGATGGCGTTGAGCGACTCCATCTTGCCATCGTCGTTGAAGTCGACATGGATGAATTCGGCCGAGTACTCGATGTTCTTGTCAGGCTGTTTGTCGGCGCCGTGGCCGTTGGGCGCGTCGATGGCCTTGAGCACTTTGTCTTTCATCTGCACCCGGCTCTGCCCGGCGTCGATCACCGCGGTATCCCGCGTGAGACGCGACCATTCGAGCAGCGTCAGCACCGACTGGCTCTCGTCCCAGATCAGACGCGCGGTCTCGACCTTCATCGGCTTGCTGTTCTTCCCGCTGCCGCGCAGGTTCAGAACCACGTTGCTGTTCAGGTTGAGGATGTGCGTCGAGGGATCATAGTCCGCGCCGGTGCAGGTGCCATCGCCATTTTCGAAGGTGAACGAGACGTGCTGGTCGGAAACGGCGTGGCCGGATTTGCTGTCGAAGTTGATGCCGGAGGTGGAGATCGAGGTGAGCTGGTGCGCCGGCGGGCCATTCACCGGAACATCCAGCGTGATCTCCGCTTCGCCGGGCGAATAAAGCTTGTTTTCGCCGGTGGTGAACTGGGCCTCGCTGGTCCGCACCCGGACATAGGTGTCGCCTTCCTTCGAATAAAGCCGCAGCTCTATATCTTTCAGCACGGCCGTATTGCCGTCGGTCGATTGCCGCATGTCCTTCGCGGTAATGTGCACCTGCGGCAGCCCGTTGCCGCTTTGACCCCACTCCCAGTCGAGCGCGGAGTTCTTCGTATCCAGGGCAATGGGCGGAGGCAGGGGCCGGCGGTGCGTTTCCTGGGCGCGGCGCAGCGAGTTGAAGGTCCCGAAGACGGCAGCCAGAACGAGGACAATAGCCGCGAGCAGCAGCCAGTGCAGACTTCGCATGGGCTCGAAATACCAGTTTAACTTTCGCGGGCGCCCGCCTGGGTGGGCGCTGCTGAGATTGGTGCCATCAATGAAGAGACGCAATTGCCGGCGGCGGTGGTTTCTTCCGCCGTTAACCCCAGGCAACTGTTAGAATTACGAGGAATTGCCTCGACATCCGGCGGTACCTTACGTCCTCCCGTTCGCGGTCTTCATCGCCCTGCTGGCGGCGCAATCCCTCATGCCCGTGCCGGTATGGCTGCGGCTGGTCCTGTCGCTGGCCGCGATTCTGGCGGTCTCGCTGCCGGTCCTGCGCACCGGCCCGTCGAGGCCGTTGACAAGCGTTCTGGTGGGCGTGGCGGTGTTCGTGATCTGGGTCGGGCCGGACTTCCTCGCCCCCTGGTGGCACCACACGCTGCCGTTCGACAACGCGCTGGTCGGCCATCCGGCGGGCAATACGCCTCCGGCATCGAAGAACGATCCGGTCTTTCTCTTCCTGCGCATCGCCGTCAGCGTGGTCGCGGTGCCGATCCTTGAAGAGCTGTTCTGGCGTGGCTGGCTGATGCGCTGGATCATCAACTCCAACGATTTCGAGAAGGTGCCTCTGGGGACGTATGCCCGCACTTCCTTCATCCTGGTGGCGCTGCTGTTCGCCTCCGAGCACGGCTCCTTCTGGGACGTCGGTCTGCTCGCCGGCATCATCTACAACTGGTGGATGGTGCGCACGCGCAACCTGTGGGACTGCATCATCGCCCACGCCGTCACCAACGGGATTCTGGCGGCGTACGTGGTCCTTGCGGGACAATGGCAGTACTGGCTGTAAATCCGGCAATAGCTTACTGAAGAACTATGATCCAACTCTCCGAGGCCGGCAAGCGCTTCGGGCCCAAAGTACTCTTTGAAAATCTGAACTGGCTCATCACCCCGAAGGACCGCGTGGGCATCGTGGGCGCCAACGGCACGGGCAAATCGACCTTGCTCAAGGTGCTCGCCGGGACCGAAACGCTCGATTACGGCTCGATCAACGTGATGAAGGGCATCCGCGCGGGCTATCTGCCGCAGGATGGCATCACGCTCACCGGGCGCACCGTCTTCGATGAATGCCTGAGCGTCTTCCATGAAGTCCACGCGCTCGAAAGCGAAATGCAGGATCTGGCGCATCGCATGGCGGAACTCGACCACGCAGGCCCCGGCTACCAGCAGATCGCCGAACGGTTTCACCACGCGCAGGCGGAGTTTACGGCGCGCGACGGCTACAACATCGAGTCGAAGGTCGGGACGGTGCTCACGGGTCTCGGCTTCAGCCGGGACGACTGGAAGAAGCGCGTCGAAGAGTTTTCCGGCGGCTGGCAGATGCGCATCGCGCTGGCCAAGCTGCTGCTCGAGGAACCGAATCTGCTGCTGCTCGACGAACCGACCAACCATCTCGATCTCGAGGCGCGCAACTGGCTCGAGACTTACCTCGAATCCTATCCGAACGCGTTCGTCCTGATCTCCCACGACCGCTACTTTCTGGACGTGACGGTTGCGAAAATCGCGGAAATCTGGAACAAGCGGGTCACGTTCTATACCGGCGGTTATTCGAAATACGAGCAGCAGAAGGCGGAGCGGAAGGCGCAACTCGAGGCCGCGTACGCCAACCAGCGCGACCGCATTGAAGCGCTCGAGGCCTTCATCAGCCGCTTCCGCTATCAGGCCACGAAAGCGAAGCAGGTGCAGAGCCGCATCAAGGAACTGGAGAAGATCGAGCGCATAGAGATTCCGCCCAATGAACAAACCATCCATTTCCGTTTCCCGCAGCCGAAGCCGAGCGGGCGCGTGGTGGCCGAGTTCCGCAATGTGGGCAAGAGCTATGGCGCGAAGCGCGTCTTCTCCGGCGCATCGTTCGCCATCGAACGCGGCGACCGCATCGCTCTCGTGGGCGTGAACGGCGCCGGGAAATCGACTCTGATCAAACTGCTCTCCGGCGAAGAGCCGGTCACCGGCGGCGAATTCACGCTGGGACACAACGTCGAGACCGATTATTTCGCCCAGGATCAGTACAAGGCTCTCGATACGGATTCGAGCATCCTCGACGATCTGGGGCGCGTCGCCCCCCGCGCGAACAACACGGAACTGCGCAACGTTCTCGGCTGCTTCCTGTTTTCCGAAGACGACGTATTCAAGAAGATCGGCGTGCTTTCGGGCGGCGAACGCAACCGCTACGCCCTCGCGCGCATGCTGATGCAGCCCGGCAACTTCCTGCTGCTCGACGAACCGACGAACCACCTCGATATGCGGGCGAAGGATGTGCTGCTCACCGCGCTCCAGGAGTACACCGGAACCGTGGTCTTCGTGTCGCACGATCGCTACTTCATCGACAAGCTGGCGACGCGCGTGATCGAAGTCGCGGACGGGGCCGTCCATCTCTACCCCGGCAACTACGAGGACTATCTCTGGCGCAAGAGCGGCGGCGCATCGCAGCCAGCCGCGGCGGCTGTCGAGACCAAAGCGCCCGAAGCCAGACCGCAGGCCAGACAGGAAGCGCCCAGACAGGAGTCCAAAGAAGACAGGCAGCGGCGCCTGAATCCCATCAAGTTGCGCCAGGCCAGAGACCGGCAGCGCGCGATCGAGGACGAGATCACGCGGCTCGAAGTCGAAATCGCGGACTTCGAGCAGTCGCTTTCCCACTTCCAGAGCGCGCAGCACAGCATCGACATCTCCGAACTGCTCGAATCGCGCCGCACGGACATGAAGAACCTGCTCGCCGAATGGGAAGAAGTCTCACAACTGATCGAGGCCAACCGATGAAACTGTATATCACCGAGAGTGAAGTGATCGCGAATCTGCCGATGGCGAAGGCCATCGAGCTGGTGGAAGGCGCGTTCCGCGAGCTGGCTGCCGGCGCCGCGATCAACCATCCGCGCCGGCGCGTCGTGCTGCCCACTGGCTCGATCCTGCATTATATGGCCGCCGGAACGCGCGAATTCTTCGGCATCAAGGTCTATTCGACGAACCCGAAATCCGGCGCCCATTTCGAGGTTCTCCTCTACCGCTCGGAAGACGGCATGCCGCTTGCGACCTTCGAAGCCAATCATCTGGGGCAGATCCGCACCGGCGCGGCCAGCGGCGTCGCGACAAAATTCATGGCGCGCGAGGACGCGAGCGTGGCCGGCATCGTCGGCAGCGGGTTTCAGGCGGAGACGCAGCTCGAAGCCATCGCCAGTGTGAGGACGCTCAAAGAGGTCCGGGTCTGGAGCCGCAAACCCGAAAAGCGCGAAGCGTTTGCCGCGCGCGCGGCGGAGCGGCTCGGCCTGAATGTCCGGGCCGTCGCGACGCCCGAAGAATGCGTGGACAAGGCCGGCATCGTGGTGACCGTGACGAACACGATCGAGCCGGTGCTGCGCAGTGAATGGATTGCTCCCGGTACCCACATCAACGCCGCCGGATCGAACTGGCCGCATCGCCGCGAACTGGATTCCGCGCTCATTCTGAATCGCGGGGCGCTGGTCGCGGTGGACTCGGTCGAGGTGGGCCGCATCGAATCGGGCGATCTGCTGATCCCGATGAAAGAAACCGGCGCAAGCGATCTGCCGGCGTGCGAGCTGGCTGACATTGTCGCGGGCAAGCGGCCCGGCCGCGCCAGCGCGGATCAGATCACCATCTTCAAATCAAATGGCCTCGCCGTGGAGGATATCGCCGTCGCCGGTTACCTGTACCGGCAGGCAGCCGCCCGCCGCGGGTGAGGCGATCTGCGGGTTCTTCCACGGGAATCTGGAGAGCAGGTCGTTCTCCGGATGAGCCGCCGGCCGCGACCCGCGGAACTCACCGGAAACAAGAGACCGGGTTTCGGCCAGCCGCACCGGCCCGCTGAACAGAAAGCCCTGCATCTCGACGCACTCGCAGGCCTGAAGCGCGGCCAGTTGCTGCGCTGTCTCCACTCCTTCGGCTGTCACGCAGAGGTTCAGGCCCTTCCCGAGACCGGTCAGGGCGCGAACGATCGCGGCGGCGCTGGGGCTGGTCGCGATGTCGCGCACAAACGCGCGGTTGATCTTGATTCGTTCGAAGGGAAAACTGCGCAGGTGATTGAGACAGGAATTGCCGGCTCCGAAGTCGTCCATCACGATGCGCGCTCCGAGTTTGCGGAGATCCTGAAGAACGCGGATCGCATGGTCCGCACCGCGGGAGAGCGCGGCCTCGGTAACTTCCAGTTCGAGACGTGAAGCGGACAGCCCGGAAGCGGCCAGCGCGCGCTCGACCGCAGCCATCGGCTGGTTGTCCTTGAACTGCCCGGGGGAAAGATTCACCGCCAGACGGATCTCCTCCGGCCAGCTCATGGCGTCGGCGCAGGCCTCGCGCAGCACCCACTCGCCGATCGGGATGATCAGCCCCGTTTCCTCGGCAACGGGCAGAAAATCGGCCGGCTGAATGTCTCCGCCCGGCAGCCCTTCGCGTTCCCGCGGACGCCAGCGCAGCAGCGCCTCAAACGCGCTCACGCGGCCGGATCGCGTGTCGCAGACCGGCTGATAAAGCAGATGGAACTCGGAGCGCTCGAGAGCTCCCCGCAGCGCCATCTCGATCGCCTGCCGCGCCCGCAGCCGCGCGCCCATTTCCGGCTCGAAGAAGCGCGCCGTGCCCGGCTCGCTGGTCTTGGCGCGATAGAGCGCGATGTCGGCGTTCTTCAGGATGGTCTCCGGGCTGTTTCCATCGGCCGGCGCGATCGCGATCCCGATCGTTGCGCACGCGGTGACCTGATGGCCGTCGAGGTTGAACGACTGGTTTACCTTTTCGAGGATGCGCTGGGCGAGGCGCAGCGCAACCTGCGGCCGGGAAATGCCGGGGATCACCAGCGCAAACTCATCGCCGCCGAGGCGCGCCACCAGATCGACGCCGCGCAGGCACCCCGAGATCTGCTGCGCGATTTTCTTCAGCAGGAGATCGCCCACCGGATGACCCAGCGTATCGTTGACCATCTTGAAGCGGTCGAGGTCCATGCTGAGGACGGCCACGCCTCTGCCGCTGTTTTCCGCCAGCGCCTGCTTCAGCCTTTCGGCAAAGCAGACCCGGTTGGGCAAGCCGGTGAGCGCATCGTGCCGCGCCATGAAGGCGATCTGCGTCTCGTCCAGCTTGCGCCGTGTGATGTTGCGGGTGGTGCCGCGGTACCCCTGAAACACGCCATTGCTGTCGTAAACCGGATTGCCGCTCGATTCCATCCAGATCGTCTCGCCATCGGGTCCGGTGATGGGATATTCAAAGCCACGGAACGGGCGGCGCGCTCGAAGGTCTTCGTGACGCAGGATGGTGCTGCGATATCCGTCTTCCGGCGATCCAGGCACTTCATAAAGACTGCGTGCGGAAAAGTATCGGCAGATGGCGGGATCGACTTCCCGGAGTTCCGCCAGTGTCCTGCCGCCGGGCATCGGAATCGCGCCGTGGATGAAGCGGTGTTCGGCGTCGGATTCCCAGAGGATATCGCAGGCCGTCGACATGAAATCGATCAGCCGCTCGTTGCGCGCACGCAGCTTCTCAATTTCGCGTCTGGCTGTTTCCAGATCTTCGATGGGCGAAACCGGCCTGTGAGCGGACACCAAAACCTGCCTCTATACTCATATCGGCAGACCGGGACCCGGCTCTATAGGGAGAACCCCAGGAAGAACACCTACTCCTGGGCGGGGGCCTGTTGTTCCACTTCCCGCCAGGCGCTGATCTTCAGGCGCCGGCATACCCAGCAGAGCTGTTCGGGAGTGGCGGAAGAGGCTTCGCCGTTGCAGACCACGCATCGCGGCACGCGCTTCGGCGGCACGGAGAGCCGCGGCTCGGCCGGAATACGATCGCTCGCGACGGAACGCTGGGCTTGCTCGAGGATTTCAGGCGCGACGGCCGATTCGGTGCGGGCCGGGGATTTCCGTTTCATACTGCTGTATCCACTATGTCAGATGCGCGCGCGCGAACACAACCCTTCATGGCAGGCCGGTACTATTGCGGGTTGGCCGCGAGGATTTCCTCGATGCGGTCGAGCTGCGCCTTTACGGCCGTGAAATCGGCCGCCATGGGCGCCAGCTTCAGGTAGGTGCGAAGCTCTTCCGCCGCCCCCGCGTAGTCGTGCTTCTGCGCGAGCGCCATCCCCAGCAGCTGATCGAGCTGCGGATTCCTGTGCGCCGTATCCAGTTTCAGCGCTTCCCGGGCCGATTTTTCGGCGCCGTCATAGTTGCCGGAATTGAAGTCGGCGACGGCGTCGGTGAACCAGATCTGCGGGAAATCGACCGGATCCAGTTTCAGCGCGGCATCGAGAAACTGCGCCGCGTCGCGCCATTTCTTCTCCCGCGCCGCCATGATGCCGAGTTCCACCTGCGCCTCCACCAGCTTCGGATCGGCTTCGAGGGCCTTCTGAAACGCGTCGCGAGCCGGCTCCGTCTGGTTCTGCCGCTCGCGCGCGCGGCCCAGTGACAGCCAGGCATTGGCGAATTTCGGATAAAGCGCCACTGCCTTCTCAAAATCCTTCTGCGCATCCGGCAGATGGCCCTTCTGCAGGGACTGCGTGCCCTTTTCATACGCCTTGCGCGCATCGGCCGGGGCCGTATAGAGCGTCGCGCTGACGGATGTTCCTTCCACGTTCGCCAGACGATGCAGAACCAGCGTCATGGACTGGGCTTCGCCAAACACATTGTTGCGGTCGAGCTGTATGACCGTTGAACTGTAGCCGGCCAGATCGGCGCGCAATTCGCAGCCGCTTTCGAGGTTCGGGTTCGTGGAAGACCCGCGCATCATGCTGCGCGGATCGCGCGATCCCATCGGCCCCCCGGTATCGGAGGCGTCGCCCAGTACGGCGCTGTCATTCGGTGAGCCGATCTGGAAGCTGAACTGGCCCTTCGAATCCGTGAAGGCCACCGTCCGCTGGTTGGAGAAACAGGATCGCAGAATCGGGATGCCATACGGCAGCGGCTGGCCATCGGCCATCACAATCTTGCCGGCGAAGAAGGTGGGCTGTGTCAAAGTCTGCCCGTTGTCGCCGGTTATGGGCGTCGAGGGACCCTGCGTGCCGGGGATCGAAGATGGGTTGCCCGAACGGCCGCCGGATGTCGAACCGATGCCCGGCAGAGACCCGGTGCCGGAATTCTGAGCGAGGAGAAGCGGAGCCGCCGCGAAACAGAAAACGCACAGCGCAGACTTCATTCGTTACCCCTCCCTGGTTTTCGGTGATGCGCCTCGATTATGACACACCAAACGCAGCCCGACGCCTGTGCCATCGTGATCGGCTATGATGGGGCGAAGATGTCGATCGCACCGCTGCCGGCGACGCTGGAGCATTTAAGCGGGCGCCGCTTCTCGTTTTATCCGCCGATCCGGAACATCGGCCGCAACGAGTGGCTTTATCGCCGCGCCACGTGGTCGGAGTGCGTTGTCGTCAATCTCGGCACGGGCGAAGAGTTTGCCATCCCGCGCATGTTCATGGGCGACGCATCCATATTGGACGAGCCCGCTCCCGGCGAGCCCGCGACCGTGGTCGAACTGCATCTCGAACTGGAATGGCGCGCGGGTTCCATCCTGCCCTCCGAGCGCCGCGTCATTGAACTGCCGGTTGCGGTTGAGCCGGAGGAAGCCTTCGAAGCGCATCCTCAGACCGGTCACCGTGCTCCGGTCATCAACATTCGCCTCGAGCCGAAGAGCGAACCGGGCGCGGGCAAATGGATCGGCGTGGCGATGGTGCTTGGAGCGGTGGCCTGCGCGATCGTGGCCGGCATCACGGTTCAATCCGGACGGCGCGCCGATATCAACACCGTTTCGCGCGCATGGCTCGAGCTGAGCCAGGACGATGACTATCAGGCCGTGCTGAAGAAGCTTGGTCCGCCGGCGCGGGAGCATTCCTTTGAGCGCAACGGCACCGCGCTCCGCGTGCTGGTCTATCCTGGGCTGCGCTTTTCCGTGGTGTTGCGCGGCCGAAGCGTACCCGCGGCTCACTACGCCGAGACAATCGACCTGCGCGGACACGTGCTGGGCAGCGATGGCCCTCCGCTTACGCTCTTCTGACACACGTTCCCGAAGTAGGGACAGCGCACTCAAATACAATTTCCGTTGGCGCGACCCGCAATAAGACGGATCGCCCTTGAAGGCATCCCGTACCGCATCCCCCAAAGAGGAAGCGGCCGCCAGCAGGTTTTCTTTAACGAGGCCGAGCACCAGCTATACCTCGATCTCTGGTCCTGGCCAGCCGGCTCAAGCCGGCCCGGAACCCGAAAGAAACTCCAGCATCTTCCGCAACGCATTCCCGCGGTGGCTCACGCCGAATTTCCTCTCGTCGCTGACTTCGCCGAACGTGCAGCCAAACCGCTCGTAATAGAACAGCGGATCGTAACCGAATCCGCCCGGGCCGCGCGCCTCGTCAAGAATCCGCCCGATGACTTCGCCGCGAAACGTCCGCAGCACCTCGCCCCTTTCCGCCAGCGCGATCACACAGACGAAGCGCGCGGCGCGGTTCTCGACGCCCCGCAGCCGTTCGAGCAGCAGCCGGTTGTTGGCATCGTCGGTCGCGTTCTCGCCCGCGTAGCGCGCCGAAAGCACGCCCGGGGCCCCATCGAGCGCGTCGACAGCCAGACCGGAATCGTCCGCGAACACCGGCCCCGGCGCGAACCGGCTGTAGTATGCGGCTTTGAGACACGCATTCTCTTCGAACGTGGCGCCGGTTTCCTCCGGAGCCATAATCGACTTCAGTCCCGGCAGCGGCTCGATATCGATGCCGAGCACTTCTCCCGCGAGATGAAACTCCCGCAGCTTGCCCGGATTGCCCGATGCGCAGTAGAGGATCACGCGGCTTCGATGACGGTCCGCTGCAGCTCGAGCAACTGCGCGATACCGGCTTTGGCCAGCGCCGTCATCCGGCTCATCTGCTCGTCGTCGAAGCTGCGGTGCTCCGCCGTGGCCTGGAACTCGACGAACCGGCCCGTGTCGGTCATGACGATGTTCGCGTCCACCTCGGCGCGCGAATCCTCCTCGTAGCAGAGATCGAGCAGCGGTTCGTTGCCGATGATCCC
>DASPQQ010000170.1:0-9177 GCA_035624885.1 Bryobacteraceae bacterium
GTTGCGTTCATCGTCTGCAAGCCGGGCGTCGAATGCAGCGCCAAAGACCTGACGGATTACGCGGTCACGCGTCTCGCCAAGTTCAAACTCCCGCGCATGTTCGAATTCATGGACCAGCCGCTGCCCAAGGGCGGCACCGGCAAGATCCTGAAGCGCGAACTGCGCGAGAAATTCTGGGCCGGCAAGGAACGCCGCGTTCAGGGCACCGAATAGCCTGCGCTCAGCGGTTCCGCGCCGAAGAGGACTTGCGCCAGGCCAGCAGGAGAATTCCAGCCAGAATCGCGAGCGGCGGGATCAGCAGGATCACGATCCCCGAATTGAGCACTCTCGACCGCTCGGCCTGCTGCGCCGCGGCCGTCCGGAAGCACATCACGCACTGCGCGGCGATGGCGCTCCAGCTCATATGCCGTCCAGCGTGGCGCTGCTCAGATAGAGCGAGAAAAGCAAAACGATCCACACCAGATTCAGGAAGTGGCAGAACAACGCGACCGCCACCACGTCGCGCTTCTTTATATCGTTTGCCACATAGATGATCCAGCACACGCAGCCGAGCGCGAAAAGCCAGTGCGTCACCGTCAGCGACAGGTATGTCGCGCCGAATGAAGTGCTCCAGTCGAGCCGTTCGAGGAAGACGAGACGAACCCACTCCACCACTTCGAGGAACAGGAACGTGAGCCAGGTGACGGCCGAGATCGCCATCCAGCGGATGGCCGGCACGGGATCCGGCAGCTGCGCGGCGCGCACGGAAATTTCCAGCGTCACGCTGCTGCTCATGGCGAACATGGTGAGCCCGAAGACCATGATGAGCGAAGCGAAGTGGAACGGATGCGGCCACGCTTCCGCAGCCCACCGCAGATAGAAAAGCACTGCCAGCAGAGCCGCGAAAAATGCGCCCTGCGCCGCGATGGCGACCAGCGTATGCCGCCGCGCCCTGGTTCCATAGTACGGAGAGATAATTTCGCGAATCACAATTCCTCAAGCCCAGAAAGCAAACAGTCCGATAATCCCCAGCCACAGCACATCGAGGAAGTGCCAGAACAGCGCGCTCACATCGACCAGCGTTCTGCGGCCGGGCCCGAGCTGAAAACGCAGCGCCCGGTACTCCACATAGAGCACCGCCGCCAGCGCTCCCACCACGTGCGCCGCGTGCGCCCACGTCAGCACGTAGAAGAACGCGGTGCTCGGGTGTCCCACGAGGTAAAACCCGCGCGCTTCGAGTTCCCGCCACGCCATCACCTGGCCGGCGAGGAACAGCGAACCAAGCAGCGCGCCGGCCGACCAGAACCAGTTGAAGACCACGCGATTGCCGCGCCGCAGCCGGCGCCGCCCGAGATCGATCGCGATGCTGCTCAGCACCAGCGCAATGGTGTTCCACCAGAGGATGCGCGGCAGCCCCAGCGTGTTCCAGTCGTTGTTCAGGCCGCGCCGCACCACCATCGCGCTCACCATGGCGGCGAACGTCATGGTGCTCGCGCACATCAGCACGATGATGCCGGTAATCGACGCCGAGCGCGAGCTGCCGCGTTCCGGCCGGCCGCTGTCGCCCCCGCCGCCGCCCGGCGGCAGATCGGGCAGGATCGGCGGCGGTGGTCCACCATGCGTTTCCTGGAGTTCGGAGTCGGTTACCATCCGGGCCACTTCTCTAGTATCAACCTTTCACCGGATTCTGCTGATTCTGGGAAATACAGTCTTCCAGGTATTCGTAGGGCCCGCGCAGAACGGGCCCTTCGACCTGCGACCATTCGAGGCTCGTCGCTTCCCACGGATTCGGCGGCGCGGGCCGGCCGCGCCAGATGCTGTGAAACAGATTCCAGAGAAAGATGAGCTGCACGGCGGCGAGGCAAAACGCCGCGGCCGTGATCCAGCGCTGGAGCGGCATCAGCGGACCGAGGAACTCGAACGTCGTAAAGTCCGGATAGCGCCGCGGGCTGCCGGCGAATCCGGCGAAGTGCATCGGCAAAAACACGGCGTGCGCCCCGAGGAAGGTCAGATAGAAGTGAAGCCTGCCGAGCCGCTCATCCATCATGCGGCCGAACAGCAGGGGGAACCAGTAGAAGGTCCCGCCGAAGATGGTAAACAGCGCCGCGATCCCCATGATCAGGTGAAAATGCGCCACCACGAAATACGTGTCGTGGAAATAGGCATCGATCTGCGGCTGCCCGAGAAACAATCCCGAAAGCCCGCCGGTGACGAAGATGGAAACGAAGCCGAGCGCAAACAGCATCGGCGTGGTCAGGCGCAGCGCGCCGCCCCATGCCGTGGCAATCCAGTTGAAGGTCTTCACCGCGGAAGGCGCGCCGATCGCCATCGTCAGCAGCGAGAACGCGATCGCCGAATAAGGGCTCAGCCCGCTGATGAACATGTGGTGCCCCCACACCAGCATCCCGAGGAACGCGATCGAAATCGTCGCCGTCACCATCGCGCCATAGCCGAATACCGGCTTGCGCGAAAAATTCGAAATCAGATGCGAAACGATCCCCATGCCCGGCAGGATCGCGATATAAACCTCCGGGTGCCCGAAGAACCAGAACAGATGCTGCCACAGCAGCGGCGAACCTCCGCCGTGCGGGATCGTTTCATCCGCCACCAGCAATCCGGCCGGGACGAAGAAGCTCGTTCCCCCCAGCCGGTCGAGCAATATCAGCGCCGCCGCCGCGAGCAGCACGGAAAACGAGAGCAGCGCGAGAATCGCCGTGATGAACCAGTTCCAGCAGGTGAGCGGCATGCGCATCAGCGTCATCCCGGGCCCGCGCTGATCGAGCACCGTCGCGATGAAGTTCATCGACGTGAGCAGCGAGGAGAGGCAGAACAATCCGATGCTGAAGAACCACAGAGTCTGCCCGAGTCCCTCGCCCGGCCCCGCAATGGCGCCGACGGCGCTCAGCGGAGGATACGCGGTCCATCCCGCAAGCGGCCCGCCGCCCGCGGCGAGGAACGAGGCCATGAGCACCGCAAACGACGCCGCCGCGATCCAGAACGAAAGCAGATTCAGCCGCGGAAACGCCATCTCCTTCGCGCCCAGTTGCTCCGGCAGCACCAGATTGCCGAACGCGCTCAGCGGCGCGAGCGTGAGCACGAAGAACACCATGATGGTGCCGTGCAGCGTCATGAGCGAGAGATACAGCTCCGGGGCCATCACGCCGCCCGGCGCGCCCGCCGGCCACAGCGCCTCGAACCACCCCACCTGCGCCTGCGGACTCACAAGGTGGAACCGCATGAGCAGTGAAAGCACGGTGCCCATCAATACCGCGAAGAGCGAGAGAAAGAAGTACAGCCGGGCGACGGCCCTGTGATCCGTGCTGAAAAGCGCCCTCACTGCCGTGCCTTCCATCGCGCGTACTCCTCGGGCGGCATCACGATCATCACGCTGCGCATCTGGCTGTGCCCGAGCCCGCACAACTCCGCGCAGGCAATTTCATAGGTCCCCGGCGTATCCACGCGCAGTTCGAGCGGAATCTCCATGCCCGGCACGATGTCCTGCTTGGTCCTCAGCTCGCGCACGAAAAAATCGTGGATCACGTCGCGCGAGTGCAGCAGCAGCACGACGTCGCGCTGCGCGGGAATCCGCAGCGTGCTCGCCACGATATCGTCCTTCCCCGCCGGATCCGCCGGATCGAGCCCCAGCGGATTGCCGGAAGCGTCGCTGATCAGCTTCATGTCCGTGCGGCCGAAAACGCCGTCCGGTCCGGGATAGTGAAAATTCCACGCGAACTGATGGGCCCACACGCGGATCACTTCCTTGCCCGCCGTGCCCGTCGAAGTCTTCGCCCAGCTATGCGAACCGAGCACCGCCATCGCGAGAAACACCGCCATCGTGCCGCCCGTCCACAGCGCTTCGAGTTTCCGCGAGCCCGCGAGGCCCGCCGGATTCACGCGCTGCCGTCCGCGCAGAATCGTCCACGCGAGCAGAAGCTGCGCGGCCACGAAGATCGCGCCGCAGATCCAGAGGGTCCGGGAAAACTGGTGGTCGTAAGCGATGGCTTCAGCGGAAATCGGGAGGGGGAACCAGGCGGGCTTGAAGAGGAAAAGGAGACATCCGGCCAGAGTGACGAGGAGAAGGATGAGGCCGAGCAGCATCTACGAAGGCCGAAGCCTCATTATATAGATGCCGCGGAACAGGCGGCTAAGCCGCTTCCGGGAAGGGGAGTCCCGACTTTGCGAGGGCCTTTTCGAGCAGCTGGATGGCTTCCTGCTCGCTGATGTTGCGGGAGAGGGAAACTTCCGAGATCAGCATGGTGCGGGTGCGGTCGAGCATCTTCTTTTCGCGGAAGGAAAGCGGCTTCTCGGCATGCAGCCGCACCAGCTGCTTGAAGACTTCCGAGATCTGCAGAAGGCTTCCCGTCAGCATCTTGTCGCTGTTGATCTTGAAGCGGAGTTTCCAGTCGCAGAGGTTCTCCACCGAGGGGCCGGCGAGGTAGGCAAGAACCTTCGTCACGTCGGGAGCTTTCGAGAGCCGTCTGAGCCCGATGCTCTCCGCATTCGAGAACGGCACCATGACCGTCATGCTGGAGCAGAACAACCGGAGGAGATAGAACTTCTCAGACCGTGCCTCAAAGCATCGGGTGCTGATGTTCTCGATCATCCCAACACCCTGGTTGGGATAGACCACTTTTTCACCAACTGCGAAGGTCATCATACCTGGAGCCCCCTCTGGCGACTAGGTTGTGAAATGTTCGTGAAACTTTACATCCCTGGAGCAACCCATAGTAGGATCGTCAAAAATGAATTGTCAAGAGGGTTTCGAAACAATTTCAGGCCGCCCTGCATCGCGTCCGCACGCTGCCGCAAGGTGATAAGAGAGTTTCTAGCCAGCGGACTGGCGGAAGGCTTTCGGGAGACTGCGTTCCTCGAGCAGAAGCCGGCGCAGCGTTCGCAAATCGTTCAGAATGCGCCGGCTTCCGGTCATGTTCGCGGCCAGACGCCGGAGCTTGAAGTGGACCAGCTGCAGCGCTTCCACGCGCCGCGTCGCGCCGTCCGCAGTGGCGAGCGCGATGTCCGCCTCCACTTCGGCGATCGTCGCCTCGATCGTTTCTGCGAGTAAAGACACATATTCGTGAGAGCTCTCGATGCTGTCGAAGGGCGTCTCCGGGCTGTGACTCATACGTCTGTCATATGGTCGCACGAATCGAAGGCCTGCGCAGGGACCCTCGTGCTACGATGGGAATCGTCCCACAGCGGGGACGTAGTTCAGTTGGTTAGAACGCCGGCCTGTCACGTCGGAGGTCGCGGGTTCGAGCCCCGTCGTCCCCGCCATTCCCACATCCTGCGGAATCCCCCCTCGAAATCAGCCTTTTCCTCTGAATCCGCACTGTTTCCGGGTTGCAAATAAGGAAAAGGTAAAGCTGTGCGCTTTCATGGAGATTTCAGCACTGTTTCGCAGGAGGCTCCACTCTGTGAACGCGCCATTCCCCGTTCCCGAATACAAGGTTCTGTTCGAATCCGCGCCCGGGCTCTATCTGATCCTGCTCCCCGACGACCCCGTCTTCACCATCGTCGCGGCCAGTGACGCCTATCTGGCGGCCACCATGACCCGCCGCGACGAGATCGTCGGGCGCGGCGTCTTCGAGGTTTTCCCTGACAATCCCGCCGATGCCGAAGCCACCGGCGTCCGCAATCTGCACGCCTCGCTCGGCCACGTGATCCGCACCCGCGCCGCCGACGCCATGGCCGTGCAGAAATACGATATCCGCCGTCCCGATTCCGAGGGAGGCGGATTCGAGGAGCGATTCTGGAGCCCCATCAACTGCCCGGTCCTCGACTCCCGGCAGTCCGTCGCCTGGATCATTCACCGCGTCGAGGATGTCACCGACTTCATCCGCCTCCGGGAAAAGGAAGCCGCGCAGGCGCTCCGCACGGACCAGATGGAAGCGGAAGTGTTCCGGCGCGCCCGGGAAGTGCAGGATGCCAACCGCCGGCTGCGCGCCGCCAACGAGGAACTCGCGCGTCTGCGCGAGGAGGACTCGCTTCTCGCCCGCCGCGCTCTCGAGCGCAGCGAGCGGCGCTACCGCACGCTCGTCGCGGCCAGCGCCTCCATCGTCTGGACGCGCAGCCCGGCGGGCTTCTTCGAAGAACCGCAGCCCTCCTGGAGCGCGTTCACCGGCCAGACTCACGAACAGGCGAGCGGCTGGGGCTGGCTCGACGTGATCCATCCGGCCGAGCGCGAGCGCGTGCGCGACCACTGGACCCGGACTCTTCGCAGCCGCGAGACTTCCGTCATCGAAGCGCGCATCTGGAAAGCCGCGGCGAAAGCCTGGTGCCACTTCACCGGCCGCGCCGTTCCCGTCACCGCGCCCGACGGTTCCATCGAGGAATGGATCGGCACCGTCATCGATATCGACGAGCGCCGGCGCCTCGAAGAGCAGCTCCGCCACACCGCGAAACTCGAAAGCCTCGGAATCCTCGCCGGAGGCATCGCGCACGACTTCAATAATCTGCTGTCCGGCGTGCTCGGCAACGCGAGCCAGGCTCTGGAAGTCTTCGCGCCGCGCAATCCGGCCGACCGCGCCCTTCTCGAAGGCATTGTCGCCGCCGCGGAACGCGCCGCGCACCTCACCCGCCAGATGCTCGCCTACTCGGGCAAGGGCGCATTCGAAGTCCGCGCGATCGATCTTTCCGAACTGGTGAGAGGCATCAGCGCCCTCGTGCAGAGCTCCGTGCCGGGGAATGTGCACCTGCGTCTCGAACTGCGCGATCGCCTTCCGCCGATCGAAGCCGACCCCGGCCAGATCCAGCAGGTGGTCATGAACCTCATCATCAACGGGGCCGAGGCCGTTCCCGAAGGCGCGAGCGGTTCGGTCATTGTCAGCACCGCGATGCAGAACGTGGACGAGGAATACTCGGCGGGCTTCGATCCGACGTATTCGCTCAAACCGGGGCCGTATGTCGCGCTCGAAGTGCACGATAACGGGATCGGAATGACCGAGGAGCTCAAGCGCCGGATCTTCGATCCCTTCTTCACCACCAAGGTGCAAGGGCGCGGTCTCGGGCTCTCCTCCGTTCTCGGCATCGTGCGCGGGCACCACGGCGCGCTCCGGGTCTACAGCCAGGCGGGCGACGGCACCACGTTCAAGGTTCTCTTCCCGGCGAAAGCCGGCAGCGTGGAACCGGCAGCGCCCCGGCAGAACGTGACTCCCTCCGCCCGGGCCGGTCAGGTGCTCGTGATCGATGACGAAGATCTGGTTTCGAATGCCATGCGGTCGATTCTCGAGCGCCGCGGGTTTACCGTCACGCTCGCCCAGGACGGTGTGGCCGGTGTCGAGCGCTTCCGCGTGAATCCCGCCGGGATCTCGCTCGTGATCCTCGATCTCACCATGCCGAAACAGAGCGGCGAGGAGACGCTCCGCCAGTTGCGGGCCATCCGGCACGATATTCCGGTAATCCTCTCGAGCGGGTATAGTGAAGTGGAAGCGACCCGCAGGTTCGTCGGCAAGGGACTCGCGTCGTTCCTGCAGAAGCCTTTCACCATGGTCCAGCTGCTCGGAGCCGTGGAGGCTGCGCTGGCTGGACCGCACCGGCCGTGATGCTGCGAGACGGTTATCCCGGAAGATAATCTCCCGATAGCCAACTAATCGTTTGATTGGTGCGCTGTCCTGCGCAGCGATGGGAAAATAAAATGCTTCACTAAGTCCAAAGCAATGTGGCGGATCGAACGAGTCTGGGAGTTAAAAAACCGGGTTCCGGTGCTGCTGGCCAGCTGGGCCATCCTTCTATTAATCGCGGTCGTCGACTGGTGGACCCGTCCGTACGTCTCCCTGGGTTTTCTTTATCTCTTTCCCATCATGCTCGCGGCGGCTTTTCTGCCGCGATGGGGAGTCGTGTTTCTTGGCGCGGGCTGCGCGATCCTCGCCGAGCTGTTCAGCTCGCTCGACCGCTCATTCATCCGTCTGTCATTTGAAACGCTGGCTCTGGTGGGCTGTGGTCTTTTCGTCGCCGAACTGGTGCGCAACCGCCGCATGAGCGTCGAAGCCCAGGAAGCGAGCGCGAAGGCTCAGGAGCGGCTGCGCGCTCTGGTCGAAACCAGCCCGGCCGCCATCGTCACGGTGGATGAACGCGGCTTCGTGGAACTGGCCAATCGCGCCGCGGTCGACCTCATGGCGCCGCGCGATGGCAATCTTGTCGGGACCCCCATCGCGGCCTTCCTCCCCGAACTGCATCATGCCCTGCGTTGGGAAGAAGCCCCGCAGTTCCGCGCGTCCATGCAGTGTCAGGGGCACCGTGGGAACGGAGAGACGTTCACCGCGGATGTCTGGTTTTCAACTTATAAAGAGGGTGTCACTCCCAAGCTTGCCGCCATCATCGGCGATGTGAGCGACGACACGGCTGTGGAGCCGCCCGGCCCAACGGCTCAGATCTCCCTCACCGCGCGCGAACTCGAAGTGCTTCGCCTGCTTGTCCAGGGACTGGCCAATAAGGAAATCGCCGCCCGTGTGGAAATCTCCGAGAGCGCGGTGAAGAATACTCTCCAGCAACTCTTCACCAAAACCGGCGTCCGTACCCGCAGCCAGCTCGTTCGTGTGGCTCTCGAGCAGTACCGCAGCCTGCTTTAAGCCTGCCAATCGAAAGATTAAAAGATTAATCCCGCCCCTCGGACCATTCGACCGGGTCCGGCAAGCCCTCCCGAACGCCAGCGTTTGGCATTGCCGCACCGCTGACGCAAATCCCCACCTCCTGACTGGGTGACCGAGAGGTCAGAAGGCCATCCGGAAGTCTGCGTATGCCGCTGCAGACAGGTAGCTTGCACATTCCATCGATAGACTGAGCGGATGTCTGTCAGGACTGAACTTCCGAAAAGAGCCGCATGCCGGCAGTCACTTCGAGACAAGTTGCAACCCGGTCTACGGTAGCCGCAAATTCATCAACTTAGCCTGATAAAAGCCTGATTCCCTTACTCCAAAGACATTTTCCCTTAACCCAAATCTTAGACCCGATGTTGTATCCTTTGGTACTGCCTGTTTGGGTTATCTAAAGATTTACCTATCAGATAAACGATTGATAGTCACCCGATTGCCGGGCGCGCTACGATCCCAGATTAACTTCACTCGTTGAACTATGAAACATGTCTCAGCGGCCAGTCTGATCGGTCTGCTTCTGTCTGCCGGTGCCAGCGCCCAGACCGCGCTGACCTGGCAGCAGCTGCGCGACCGCTTCGAAGCCACCAACCCGACCCTCAAGGCCGCG
>DASPQQ010000171.1:0-3486 GCA_035624885.1 Bryobacteraceae bacterium
GAAGCCGATCGAGTCCGATGAGCAGAGCGAGCGCCCGAACAGCGAAAAGCAGAAACCAGAGTTTTTTCGATCTGGCTAGGTAAGACATAGCACCGAATCGACAATCAGCAGGGCATCGATGGGGAAGCGGTAGCGGGGATCGCTGGCGGCGATGACGAACGGCCCGAAGTAAAGCACAAGGAGCGGAACGACGTAGAAGCCTTCGTTGAGGTGGAATTTGCGGCCCGAGCGCCAGCGCAGAAAGCACCAGACGAAGAAGATGGCGGCGATGGCCGTCTGGACCGGCAGGGCGATGAAGCGGGGAATGGCCGAGCGCTCGGCATTGCGGTAGTCGGGCCGGAAGATGTTGACGATCTTGACCAGTTCGAGCAGCACGTACTGGCCGGGATGCTCGCGAATGAAGCGCCAGGCGACGCTCCGGTATTCGGCGGCCAGGCCGTCATCGCGCACATCGAGACCTTTCAGGGGCAGCCCCAGTTCCTGAAATGACCGCGGCATGGTCATTTCGCCGTTGTAGTCCCGCAGCGTGCCCTCGAGCGCGTGCTGGTGATTGCCGTTGGCAAAGGCATCGGCCGCGTAATAGGGATCGAAAATCAGCAGGCTACCCTTGGCCGGAATCAGCACCGCGGCCAGCACGCCCAGGGCGAGCACCGCCGATCCGGCCACGAGCGCGATCTGCCGCGCATCGATCTTCCGGCCGTAGAACGCGGCCCAGAGCGCGATGGGCGCGATGGTCAGGACGTTCGGCCGGACCAGAAGCATGGCGCCGAAGAGCAGGCCGGCGGTCGCGGCGGAAGACGCGGTCAGTCCGTCGCGCTTCAGCCGCACCACAAGCCAGACAAACGCCATCATGAAGAAACCGGAAATGCAGGTGTCCTGGAAGCGCGCGATGGTGAGAAGCAGATTCGGATAAATTGCGACCGCGAGAGCTCCGATGAGAGGCCAGCGTCCGGGCGCGCCGAGGTCCCGCAGCACCGCGAACGCCAGCAGAACGGTCAGGATGTACAGTAACCCCTGGATGGCGGTCAGCCCGTGCTTCGCATTCCATCTGAGCGCATGGCCAGCCAGTTCGATATATCCGATCGGGTATGGGGTGTATGCGACTGATCGCCCGGCCACAACGTCGTTGAGGACTTGCAGGCGCGCGGGCGCGACCGGCGCCGAGAAATGCAGGACGGATCCGGCGGCCAGGGCCAGCAGGATAGCGGCCGCGAGTACAATCCACAGATCAGTCTGGCTGCGCGCCGCGGAAGGGGACATCCTTACCAATGGTAAAGCCGGACGGCGCCGGGGCCGTTCCTCCCGGGTCGGGTGCGGGGTAACTCGCACCATCAGTCTGATATGCTGACAGTTTAGGGCACATTTCCTCCCGCCCTATCCTTCTCGGAGTTCTAATCATGTCAGGACATTCAAAATGGGCGACGATCAAACACAAGAAAGCCGCCACAGACGCGAAGCGTGGCAAAATGTTCACGCGTCTCATCAAGGAAATTCAGATCGCGGCCCGCTCGGGCGGCGGCGACCCCGACGGTAACCCTCGCCTGCGCACCGCCATCGTGGCTGCGAAGGCCGTTTCCATGCCTTCCGACAACATCAAGAAGGCGATCATGCGCGGCACGGGCGAGCTCGAAGGCGGGCAGATCGAAGAAGTGATGTTCGAAGGCTACGGGCCGGGCGGCGCCGCCGTCCTGGTGCTCGTCGCAACCGACAACCGCAACCGCACCGTCAGCGAAATCCGCCATGCGTTTTCGAAGAACGGCGGCAACCTCGGCGAACAGGGCAGCGTGGCCTGGATGTTCGAGCGCAAGAGCCAGATCGTGGTCGACAAGGAGCAGGCTTCCGAAGACACGCTCATGAACCTGGTGCTCGAAGCCGGCGCCGAAGACATGCGCGACGCGGGCGATTCGTGGGAAATCATCTCCGATCCCGCCAGCCACGAAGCCGTTCTGGCCGCCGTGCAGGGCGCGAAGATCGAAACCCTCTCGGCCGAAATCGCCATGGTGCCGAAGAATCTGACGCCGCTCGAAGGCAAGAACGCGGCGGGCATGGAGAAGCTGATCGAGGTGCTCGAAGAGCACGACGACGTGCAGAACGTCTACAGCAACTTCGAAGGCGGCGGCGAAGAAGAGTAAACAGGGCGCACCCGAATGCGGGTACTCGGCATCGACTGCGGTACAGAGCGGACCGGTTACGGGGTCATCGAAAGCGATGGCCGCCGCCACAGCATGGTGGCCGCGGGGTGCATCAGGACTTCGACGCGCGATCGGTTCGAAAAACGCCTGCAATCGATTGCCGCCGAACTGCGCGGATTGATGGCCGAGTACCGGCCGCATACGGCCGCGGTGGAAGAGGTGTTCTTCGCCGTCAATGCGAAGAGCGCGCTGAAGCTGTCGCATGTGCGCGGCGTGGCGCTGCTCACGGTCGCCGAAGCCGATGTCGTGCTGGCCGAATATTCGCCTCTTGAGATCAAGATGAGCGTGGTCGGCTACGGCCGCGCGGAGAAGACGCAGGTGCAGCAGATGGTGGCTTCGCTGCTCCGGCTGCCGGAGCCGGTCGCGTCGCTCGACGCGAGCGATGCCCTTGCGATCGCGATCTGCCACGCGACCCACGCCATGTTCCCGGCGGCGGAGGCACGACGGGCATGAGATGGATTCTGTGCGCGCTCCTCTGTGCGGGAAGCTGCCTCGCGGCCGATGGCCCGCGCATCGTCTACACCAAATCGTTTCCGGGAAGCGCGCCGCCTTACGTCGAAATCGCAATTCAGAAGGACGGTTCCGGTTCCTACAGGGAAGACGCGAAGGATGACGACCCGCTCACTTTCCGGTTGAGCGGGGATTCAAACAGCCAGATCTGGGCGCTCTCGGACAAGCTCGATCACTTCGGCCGCAAGCTCGAATCCGGCCTGAAGGTGGCGAACATGGGGACGAAAACCCTCCGCTACGAATCCGGGGAAGGATCGAAGGAAGCGAAGTTCAATTACTCCGAAGATCCGGACGCGCGCGCTCTGATCGATCTCTTCGAGCAGATCTCGGAAAGCCAGCGCGCCTATATCGCGCTCGAGACGGCCGTGCGCTTCGACAAACTCGGCGCGCAGGATGCCATTCTCCGGGTGGAAATGCTGCACGACCAGAAGCGCCTCATGCCGGAGACCGAGTTCCTGCCGCTGCTCGACCGCGTGGCCGGCAACGAAAGCTTCATCCACATGGCGCGCGAGCGCGCGGCGAACCTGGCCGACGAGATCCGGAAACCGAAATGAGACGCGCGCTGTTCGCGGTCTTCGTCTGCGCGCTCGCGGCGCGGGCCCAGGGGCCTACGGTGCAGGCTGCCGCCGATGCCGAGCAGGCGGAACTGAACCGCGTGATGGGCGAAGTGGGCGCGAGTTCCATCGACATCATTCACGTGCTCGAGCAGCATCTGGCGAAGTACCCGAACTCCCCGCGCCGCGATGCGATCGAGCAGACGCTGTACAAGTCCGCGGCCGAGATC
>DASPQQ010000172.1:0-3813 GCA_035624885.1 Bryobacteraceae bacterium
TCGCCGGTTTCGACGCCCTCCGCGACGATCTCGAGACCCAGGTGGTGCGCCATGGTGATGACCGCGCCAATCACCGTCATGGCGTGGGTTGAACAGTGCTGCAGGAAAGTGCGGTCGAGTTTGATCACATCCGCCGGCAGATCCGTCAGGTAACTGAGCGACGAGTAGCCGGTGCCGAAATCGTCGAGAGCGATGCGCACGCCGAGGTTCCGGATGCGCGCCAGCAGTTCGTGCGCTTCCTTTCCCGCCTGCATGAGAACGCCTTCGGTGATTTCCAGCGTGAGCAGCGCCGGGTCGAGTCCGCTGGCGTCGAGAATCGAAGTGAGCCTTTCGAAGTACCCGGGCTGATTGAACTGCAGCGGCGACACGTTCACGGCGACGCGGACCGGCGGCTGGCCCGGCTGCTGCCACGTGGCGCAGATGCGGCAGGCTTCGGCCAGCACCCAGTCGCCGAGACTCAGGATCATGCCGGACTGCTAGGCGAGAGGAATGAAGTCGGAGGGGGAAACGCTGCCGTGGCGCGGATGATTCCAGCGCAGCAGCGCCTCAAAGCTGGTCAGCGTGCCGTCGCGCCGGACGAGCGGCTGGAAGTAAAGGTGAAACTCCTTCCGCTCGAGGGCGGTTGCGAGGTCGTTCGCGAGTTCCTGCAGCATCTGCCGGCGCTGCGCCACTTCTCCGGAAAAAGCCACGCACTGGTTGCGGCCGCGCGATTTGGCGAGGTACATGGCCCAGTCCGCGCGCTCCTGCAGAACAGCGAGAGTGGCGCCGTGCTCGGGGTAAAGGCTCACTCCGACACTGGCGCTGAGCAACGGCTGATGGTTCTCTATGTGGAAAGGGGCCCGGAGCGAGTCCACGAGGCGGCGAGCCCGGAATGCCGCTTCGTCAGGCCCGGCCTGCTCAAGAAGAATGACGAACTCGTCTCCTCCCACGCGCGCCAGCGTCGCATTCGACGGCACGGCGCGCCGGAAGCGGGCCGAGACCAGTTCGAGAATGCGGTCGCCGATGGTGTGGCCGAACGTGTCGTTGGCCTGCTTGAAGCGGTCGAGGTCGACAAAGAGGAGCGCCATGCGGAGATGCCCGGGCCGGCCGGCAATGGCGTCGAAACGCTCCTGCAGGTACCGCCGGTTGGCGAGGCCGGTGAGTACATCATGCGTAGCCTGCTCGTAAAGGCTGGCTTCGTGCTCGGCGATGACGCGCATCTCGGCGTGGCTGGCGTTCATGGCGCGGAACAGGAAGTAATCTTCGAACGCAATCCACCAGGTGTGCTCGAGCCATCGCCATGGGCCGACCGCATCCATTCCGTACATCGTGTGCGGCGACCAGAGCCCGCGCAGGAAGTGATCGCTTACGGCGACCGCGGAGGCCAGCGCCAGCACGCGCCAGTCGCGGTAAAAGGCGAGAAGCGCGAGCGAACCGAAAATGTGAAAGTGCGTTTCGATGCGGCCTCCGGTGAGGCCGATCAGCAGGCTCGAAACCACCATCTGCGCCACGGCAACCGCGTGCCTCGTGAACGCCCGGGCCGGACGGAAGCGCGCGAGCGCGATGGCCGGAAACAGAACGCAGGGCCCGGCGAGCAGCGCCATCCAGATGTGACGCGGGCGGAGAATCAGGCTGACGAGGAGCAGAGCCGCCCATTCGGCGGCGAGAACCCGGACCATGATCCTGTCCACCTGGGCCGCTCGCTCGCTGAGAGAAGTACGGTAACAGGCTTCGCTGCGCTGAGCGTCCACTCTCTTCTATCGGCATGAGAAGCCGGAAGCTGTATGGCGGTTTGTGGCGAGCCGCTTGCATGATCCGCCGGCAGAGGTTCAAATCGATGACACTCACACCTTTCGTTGTTACCTGGATCGTACTGGCACTGGTGGTTCTGGGCCTGGCCCTGATCAGAAACCTCTACGGCCTGCACGAGGACGATAATATTCACCTTTCACGCGGTTCGGAAGGCGCGGTTTCTGAACAGGTTGCCTTCTTTGGCATGCTCGGGAAAATCGACCGCTGGGGGAAGACGCTGACCGTGGTCACCGTCATTGGCGGCATTGCTCTCGCCTGCCTTTACCTGTACCAGTCGGTAATTGCGCACACCAGCCAGGTGATGCGCTGAAAGGCGCATCGGCGCGACGAGGCGCACAGGCGGGTGGCAGGGGATGCCACCCGCATCGCATTTTGAGGCTTATTTCTTCAGTTCCCCATAGCAACGCCCGCGCGAGTCTCCAGTTCCGCATGACCGTATCGGGCGAGACTTTGATCACTTCCGCCGTTTTCCTCCACACTCAGACCGCCGCAAAACCTCAGCTCGATGACACGCGCCCGGCGCGAGCGCTCTCCAGATGGCAGCGCATCGGGACGGCCTTGCATTTGCAGGCGACCTGGCTGCGGATGCGTTAAACTGAGGGCAGCAACCGCGGCAGTTTGCGGATGACGTTTGCGTCGAAAGCAGGAGATAAAAAATGGGATCGAGCATAAAGTGGCTACTGGCATTCGGAATCGGAGTTGCCGGCGGATGGGCCGCGAGAAGCCTGTCCGACTCGCCGGAAGGCGCCGGTGTGAAGCTTCTCGAACTCGGCTTGAAGGCGAAAGACCGCCTGGAAGCCTGGACGGCCGTCGAGCGCGAGCGTCTGGATGACATGATGGCCGAAGCGCGGTCGAACATCGCCCGCGAAGAGGCCACAACCAAAACCGGACCGCATGCGCGCGCCGGCGCGAAGCGAGCCAGCCGGGTCGTGAGGTTCGAAGGCGAACACAGCGAGTCGGTCGTCTAGCCAGGTTGTTCCGGTGCTGCAATGCCGAGCCACACCAGAGCGGAACGGAAAGCGGAGGCTGCCAGCCGCGGCGGCAGCCGTTCGAAAGAAGAGACTCCGGTCGAGGAGCCGGTCTCTGAAAGCCAGGACCACGCCCAGGATCTCGAAGAGCCGCTGCGGCTCGTGCATCATCACGCCGGGTATGTGCGTGTCCGGGCGGCGGCATTTCTGCAGGCGGATCCCGACAATCCGGTTCTGACCGCGGCGCGCAATGCCGCGGAGAGCATCCCGGGGTTTCGCGTCTGGTCTCATAATCCGAAGACCGGCAGCGTCGTCGTTCAGTACGAACCCGGCCTCGTCGAGGCCGACGATCTGATCCGGCACATCGCAAAGAGCGCCGGACTGCCGGGCGTCGAGGTTGCCACGCCTCACAAGATGAGCCGCCAGGAAGTGGTGAGCGACTTCCTCGACATGGTGCAGAAGATCAACCAGACCGTGAGCCACCTGACCGGCGGACGCGCGGACCTGAGAGAAGTCGGGCCGGTGGCGCTCGCGGCCATCTCGGTTGTGTCCTTCATCGTGAATGACAATCGCGGCCGGCTGCCGCAGTGGAGCAGCGCTCTCTACCACAGCTATCGCGTGTTCATGCACTGGCACCGTCCGGAAGTGCGGACGCGCGAACGCACCGCCCGCCAGGAAGATGAGCGCAATGCCGCGGACGAGACGCGTTTCTCAGACTGAGTTCGTGCTCCCTCGAAAACCCCTGAGCTAATTGGCGCACGCCGTGCGCTGCCCGGCTCAAGGCCGTTCTCGTTTCACCGCGAGATGCTTCGGAAAGCGATGTGTGGCCGGGTAACGGGAACGGTACTTGAATTGCCGGAGCGACACTGAGCAGCGACAGAGTGTCGATGCCCGTTAGGAGGTAGTTATGACCAAGCTGACAACACAAGCGAGGAAACGACCGACGGGCCATCTGCATAAAGCGGCCATCACCCCCGGGAAAGAAGGATTCGATGTTGAATCCTACCTGCCTGCCGGTTCGCCGCAACGGACTACAGCTGAGATTGCGGCAGCA
>DASPQQ010000173.1:0-10216 GCA_035624885.1 Bryobacteraceae bacterium
AACTCCGGTTCACGGGTATTCGGCTGCGAGCGTGGTCCGGAAAACCCGGTACAGACAACCTTTTTCGCGCCGTCCCGGCTCTCACGCAGAAGTTTTGTAACGCGAAAAAGGAGTCTGTCCCGGTTTTCCTCAGCGGCTACTTACGAGCAAAGGCCCTGAGCGCAGTTCTCACACAGTCTCTGAAGCCGCGTCCACATCCCTCCTAGAACGCGGCGGAGGTGTTTTCGGTTTTGCCGCTGGCCGCTTTGTGGATAGCTGCGCGGATTCTTGGATACGTTCCGCAGCGGCAGATGTTGCCGTTCATGGCTTCGTCGATTTCGTCGTCGGTTGGATTCGGTTTCTTCTTGAGAAGCGCGCAGGCGGACATAATCTGGCCGCTTTGACAGTAGCCACACTGGACAACATCGACTTCAGACCAGGCTTCCTGGAGATGCGCGGCGTCGACGCCTTCGATCGTCGTCACCTTTTTGTTGCCGACCGCTGAGACCGGCGTGACGCAGGAGCGGATGGCTTCGCCGTTCAGATGAACGGTGCAGGCGCCGCAGAGCGCCATGCCGCAGCCGAACTTGGTGCCGAGGAGTTTGAGCTCGCTGCGCAGCACCCAGAGGAGCGGCGTGTCCGGCTCGCTCCTGATTTCGACCTCGCGGCCGTTGACTTTGATGGTCATGACAACCTCAGTGGGAGTGTGCGCAGGCGCTGGCCGGTGAGCGCGAAGACGGCGTTGGCGACGGCGGGCATGATGGTCGGCACGCCGGTTTCGCCGATGCCGCCGGGGTGGTCCTGCGAATCGATGATGTCGACTTCGATCGGCGGGCATTGGCGCATGCGCAGGGGCGCGTAGGTGTCGAAGTTGGTTTGTTTCACCTGTCCGTTTTCGACAACGATTTCGCCCTGCAGCGCGGCCGAGAGGCCGAAGACAATGCCGCCTTCAATCTGCTGGCGGATGAGATTGGGATTGACCGGGAAACCGCAATCGAGAACCGCGTAGACCTTGCGGACGCGGATTTTCCTGTCGTCCGTCTGCGAGACTTCGGCGACGTTGGCGATGACGCTGCCGAAGCACTGGTGGATCGCGATGCCCCGCGCGGTGCCGGCAGGAAGGGGTTGATTCCAGTTCGAGAGTTCAGCGGCCCGCTTGAGCACGCGCAGCATGCGGGGATAGCTGGCGAGCAGTTCCGCGCGGAAAGCGACGGGATCGGCATTGGCCGCATGCGCGGCTTCGTCGATGAAGCTTTCGGTGAAGAAGGCGTTATAAGAGTGGCCGACGGAACGCCAGATGCCGACCGGAATCAGGCAATCGGAATTCGTGTGCGAGACGCGCGCGGCGGGGAAAGCGTAGCCGGTGTCGAATGCGCCTTTGCTCGAGCCATCGATGAATGACGGCGCGCCCATGCTCGAACCGGCGGTCGCGGCCTGCCACGCGATGAGTTTGCCCTGCGCGTCAAACGCCGCTTTGTTGCGCGAGACAAAAGCGGGGCGGTAGTAATCGTGCGTCATATCCATCTCGCGCGACCAGAGGAGCTGCACGGGCGCGCCATCGGTTTCTTTGGCGAGCGCCGCAGCCTGTGAGACGACGTCGACGAAGGTGCGGCGGCCGAAGCCTCCGCCGATCATCGGGATGATGAGATGCACATTTTCCGACTTGATGCCGAGCACGCTGGCTACTGCGTTGACGGCGAAGGCCGGCCCTTGCGCGGGCGCCCAGACGGTAGCGTGTCCGTCCTTAAACTGCACGGTGCAGTTCATCGGTTCCATGGTCGCGTGGGCGAGATAAGGTGTGCGGTATTCGGCGGTGATGGTTTTGGCCGCGGACTTGAAGGCGGCATCGACGTCGCCGCGTTCGAGATGAACAGACCCCTTGTCGGCGTCAAGCGCCTTTGCCATATCGTCGATGGCGGATTTGCTCGAGAGCGTGGCGGCCGGACCGTGATCCCATTCGATCGTGACCTTTTTGAGGGCGCTCATGGCGTGCCAGGGAGAATCGGCGATGACGGCGACGCCTCCGGTGCCTGGACCGTGGCTCGCGAGTCCTCCTTCATACGGCGCGACGGCGAGGATCTTGCGGACGCCGGGCATCGATTTCGCTGCCGAGTCATCGAAGCGCGCGACTTTGCCGCCGACGGTGGGGCACATGTTGATGCTGGCGTAGAGCAGACCGGGCGGAGTCTGGTCGATGGTGAAAATGGGCGCGCCGGTGATTTTGCGCTTGTTCTCGAAGCGGCGGACGGGCTTGCCGATCAGTTTGAACTGCGCGGGGTCTTTGAGCGCGATGTTGCGCGGGACGCCGAGCGTTGCGGCGTGGGCCGCGAGTTCACCGAACGATGCGCTCTTGCCTGATGCCGAGTGCAGGACGCGGCTCGATTCGGCGCGGCATTCGGAGGCCGGGACTTTCCAGGTGTCGGCGGCGGCGTTGATGAGCGCGGCGCGAGCGGAAGCGCCGGCTTCGCGCATCACAAGCCAGAGATCGGTGATGCTCGACGAACCGCCGGTGCCGAGCGCGCCGGGGACTTCGCGGATGAGTTTCGACATCATCCAGCGCGCAAGGCGCTTGCCGCTGCCGTTGTCTTCGGGGGCGAAGGGAAGCGAATCGACGATTTCGGCCTGGTTGTTATAGATGCGGTCGAGCGTCGATTGTTCGAGTTTGACGCGATCCCACGCCGCGTCCATTTCGTCGGCGAGCAGCATGGCGCAGGTGGTGTGGATGCCCTGGCCGAGTTCGGCCTGCGTCATCACGATGGTGACGGAATCGTCAGTCGCGACTTTGACCCAGCCGTTGAGCGCCACCTGGCCGGGCGCGACGCCGAGGGGAGTGCCGGGCGTGAGGCGCTGGCGCGGCGGGATGAAGGACCAGCCGATGGCGAGTCCGCCGACGGTGCCGGCGGCGCCGCCGATGAAACGCAGGAAGTGACGACGCTTCATTTAATTAACGAGGTTCAGTCCTCGCGGCCAGTCTACTACAGATGGAGCTCGGGCGATTCAGATAGCGCGGGCGGGAGCGAAGTTCAACAGCTCCGCATCGGCATCCGCGACCTCGGCGAGGCGTTCATCGCGGGTGATGCGGCCATCGCGGAAGTAGATGTTGCGGTTGGCGTAGGCTGCGATATCGGGCTCGTGAGTGACCATGATGGTGGTGATCCCGTTGCGCCGGTTGAGGTGCTGGAGGATCGCCATGATCTCGACGCTGGTGCGCGAATCGAGCGCGCCGGTGGGTTCATCGGCAAGGACAATCTGCGGGTCGTTTACGAGAGCGCGGGCGATGGCCACGCGCTGCTGCTGTCCGCCGGAAAGCTGGTTGGGGTGGTGATCGGCGCGCTCGGCGAGCCCGACCGCGGCCAGCGCTTTCATGGCGCGCTCTTTCGGATCCGGTACCGGATCGCTGGTGTAAAGCAGGGGAAGGGCGACGTTATCGAGCGCGCTGGTGCGGGCGAGAAGGTTGAATTGCTGGAAGACGAAACCGATCTTGCGATTGCGGATTTCGGCCAACTGGTCTCGATCCATATCCTGGACGCTGACGCCGTCGAGGCGATAGATGCCGGACGTCGGGCGATCGAGGCAGCCGAGGATGTTCATCAGAGTCGATTTGCCCGAACCGGATGGGCCCATGATGGCGACGAAATCGCCGCGCTCGATCTCGAGCGAAACATCGTCGAGGCCGCGCACGGTCATTTCACCGATCGAAAAGATCCGGCTGAGATGTTCGACTTCGATGATGTTACTCATAGCGAAGCGCCTCGATGGGATCCATGTAAGCCGCTTTGCGCGCAGGGTAGAAACCGAAGAACACACCGACAAGAGCGGAAAACAGGAACGCGGCGACGATGGAGCCCAGGCCGACCACGGTCGACCACTGCGCGAAGTGAGAGATGAGTAAGCTCGCGGCAATTCCCAGCGCGATCCCCACCACGCCGCCGGCGACCGAGAGCGTTACGGCTTCGACCAGGAACTGGCTCAGAATATCGTGCGTTTTGGCGCCCACGGCCTGGCGCAGCCCGATTTCCTTGGTGCGTTCGGTAACCGAGACCAGCATGATGTTCATGATCCCGATGCCGCCCACGATCAGCGAGACCGATGCGATGGCCGCGAGCAGGAGCGACATGACGGAGGCCGATGATTCCTGGGCTTTGAAGACCTCTTCCATGTTGCGAATGGTGAAGTCGTTGTCTTCATTGGGCTGCAGGTGATGGCGCTGGCGGAGCAGGCTGTTCATCTGGTCCTGCACCTCATCGGTGCGGCCTTCCTCGGCCTGCACGAGGATCTGGTTGACGGCCCCGGGGTTGGCCTGGCTGACGCCCAGCACCTTTTTCTTCGCGGTGCTGACGGGGATCAGGACCACGTCATCCTGATCCTGGCCGGTGGGTGACTGGCCTTTGGGCACCAGGGTGCCGACCACCGTGAATGGCACCATCTTGATGCGGATGATCTTGCCGACCGGGTCTTCGCCGTAGAAGAGATTGTCGATCACGGTCTTGCCGAGCAGCGCGACTTTGCTGGCGGTTTCAACGTCGGAGTTGGTGAAGGCCTGACCCTCTTCAATGCCGAGATCGCGGATCTTCAGGTAGTCGGGGGTCGAGCCCATGATCTGGGTGCCCCAGTTGTTGTTGCCGTATACGACCTGCGCGCCGCCGCGCACGGCGGGCGCCGCGAGAGCCGCGGCATCGCATTCGCGGACGATCGCTTTCGCGTCATCTTCGGTCAGCGTCACGGCGTTCCCGGTTCCCATGCGGATGCCCGAACTCGTGATGCTGCCCGAGAGCACGATGATGAGATTGCTGCCGATCGAAGCGATCTGTTCCTTGATGCGCTGCTGCGCGCCGGAGCCGACCGCGACCATGGCGATCACCGCGGCCACGCCGATAATGATGCCGAGCATGGTGAGGGCGGAGCGCATTTTGTTGATGCGCAGCGCGCTGAAGGCGATCTTCATGCTGGCGGTGATCTTGCGGAAGTTCATACCTAGAACCCGATTCTGCCCGGTCCGGACGACTTCTGTTGTGTGCCCTGCCGCGACACGAGGCCGGTAACCACCGCGTCCCCTTCCTTCAGGTCGCCGCTCACGAGTTCGACGTAGTTGGCGTCGCTCATCCCGGTCTTGATCGGGACCTGCTTGAGCTGGCCGGAAGGATCGAGGACGTTGACCGTCTGCTGCGTGGCTTTCGCGGCGGGCGTTCGGGTACGGAAACGGAGCGCGGCTTTGGGCAGACGGAGGACGTTGGTGGCGTGACCGACGAAAACGGTTACGTTGGCCGTCATGCCCGGGAACAGTTTGAGATCCTCGTTCGAAACCCGGACAACGACGTCGTAGGTGATCACGTTCTGCACGTTGATGGGCGCCTGACGGATCTGCGCCACGCGCCCATGAAAGACGCGTCCGGGCCAGGCGTCCACGGTGAAAGTGGCCTCCTGATCAAGCTGAATCCGGCCCACATCCGATTCGTCGACGTTGGTATCGACCTGCATCTTCGTCATATCCTGCGCGATGAGGAAAATAACGGGCGCCTGGAACGACGCAGCGACGGTCTGGCCGACGTCCATGTTGCGCGATTCGACGGTGCCATCGACGGGCGCGAGGATGCGGGTGTGCTCGAGGTTGAGTCTGGCCTGGGCGAGAATCGCAGCGTCCTGATCGACCACAGCTTTTGCCTGGTCCAGGGTGTGCTGCGCGACATCCACTCCCCGGTCGGCGGCTTCCTGCGCCGCTTGGGCGGCGTTGACCGCTTCTTTGGTCGCATCCATGGTGGCGAGCGCCTGATCGTAAGTGGCTTTGGCGGTATCGGCATCTTCCTGCGAGGTGCTGCCGTTCTTGACCATGATCTGGCGGCGATCGTTTTCCACTTTGGCCAGATCGATGGCACTTTGCGCCTTCACGACGTTGGCCTTCTGGCTGGCGACGTTGGCGACGGCGCTGGTCAGATTGGCGCGCGCCTGGGCCAGTGCGGCGTCGTCAGTGACGACAGCGGCTTTGGCCGCGACCAGGGTGGCTGCCGCCTGATCGACGGCGGCTTTGAAGGGAGCCGGGTCGATTTCGGCGACGAGCTGGCCCTTTTTCACTTTCGTGTTGAAGTCGGCGTAGAGGGCGATGATGTTGCCTGAAACCTGGCTGCCCACCTGAACGGTGGTAACGGCGTTGAGGGTGCCGCTGGTGGTGACGACGGATTCGATGTCGCCGCGATCGATCCGGGCGGTTGCGTAGACCGGTTTGGCAGGGCCTCGCGACCAGAAAAAGGTCGTCGCGACGGCTGCCAGGCAAAGCACGGCGCCGGCGAGAATCCAGCGGGTCCGGGTTCTGACACGGGGCCTCGGAGGCGAGAGCGGCGGGGCCGCAGGCCGCGCCGGCTCGGTTGTTTCCCGCATTCTGACCACCATGGCAACCTCCTTTGAGGCAGATGGAGAGCCAAAATAAAGTGCTTCCGATCCAATCAGTTAGACGCGGATCGCAGGCTGACGTGAGGGTAGCTGCGCGCTTTCGCGCTACACGCTGATGACCGGACAGGGCGATTGGCTCAGGATGGCGTAGGCATTCTGGAAAAGAGCGCCCGCGAAGCCTTCGCTGTCGTGGCGGCCGATCACCAGCAGGTCTGCAGCGAACTCCTTCGCCGCGCCGGCGATGACCGCAGCCGGCACGCCCGCAGCCACAATGCCCTCGGCGTTCGTTCCCGCCTCCTTCTGCAGCGTGGCGAGGTCCTGGTGAGCCCGGTCACGGACGCTCTGCTGGAACTCTTCCGCCATCGCCCAAACCTGGGCGGAAGCGTCGAGCGAAGGCGTCGCATGAACGATTTCGAGCGTGGCGTCGCATTCGCGGGCGAGCCAGGCGGCCCATTGGAGGACAAAGGAACTGCGCTCGGTCAGATCGACCGCGCAGAGAATGCGGCGGCAATGAATGTTCTCGAGAGTCGGAGCCACTTCGGCATGAACGCTCGTCCACACGGGACAACGCAGATCGTGCAGCGCTTTGGCGGTCACGGAGCCGAGCAGATGGCGGCGGAAATAGCCGAGACCGTGCGTCGGGATCATGACCAGATCGGGATTCCAGGCAGCCGCGGTGTCCATCAAAGCCGTGGCGGCATCCCCGGTCACGCAGACGCGTTCGGTGGTGAAGTACTTCAGTTCATCGGCCAGAAAGGCATCGAGCCGGGCTTTGCGCTGCGGCAGCAGCTCTTCGGCGAGATTGTGTTCGCCCATGCCGACGGCATGGAGCAGCATGATTTCGGCCTGAAACTGGCCGGCAAAATACTCGACATAACGGGCTGCTCCGAGACTGCTGTCGGAGAAATCGACGGGAAAGAGAATCTTTCGGATTTGCGGCATACGGGTCCTCGTTAGGACGGCCAAACGGGCCGCCACGTAACAATCTTCCTGTTTAGCTTCTCATTTGATCGTAGTCGCCAGTTCCGGGCGAGCTGCTTCCTCCGGGGTCCGATAGCGGAGGATGGCGGCAGCACCGCCCTCCGGAACCTTGCCTTCGCAGCAGATCACGGCGCCGGAGTTGTTCAGCACGGTCAGAGCGATTCGATTGACCATTGCCCGCGTGTCCGGCTGCGGTGTCCTCGCGGCAGCCACTTCGCGGTTGAAGTAGAAGCGCCAGACCTGCCCATAGCTCGCGGCTCTGGCGATCTCGTCGAGATCGGTCAGGAGCAGCTTGCGGCCGGCGGCGGTATCGAGTTCCCGCTCCCAGACTTCGGTTTTTCGCAGGCCATGAGCCGCAATGAGTTCGAGGGCCTCCTTGTGGATGCGTTCGAATCCCATTGCGTGGACATTGCCGTGAATGGCGTCTTCGACCAGCGGCGCGTAGGTGTTTACGGCGCGATAGAGAGCGAGTTCACGCGGAACCGCGACGAGCACGAGAGGATCGCCACCCTCCCGGCCCAGAATCGGCAGAAGGACGCGGTTGATCGTTCTGAAATAGTCATGAAGGTGAGCGGCCTCTCTCTCCGGAACCGACATGGTGCCGAAGCGCACGCCGAACTCGCTGCCCGAGTTCGGGCCGGAAGAAGGGCCTTTGGTCGAGCGGCTTTCGAGATCGTGATCCGGCTTGTCGAAGCCCATGAAATCGGCGAGGCTGCGCGGCAGGTCAGCCGGGAGCTCGTGCTCGGTGAAGGCGTCGCCGGTGCCGCGGAACAGGTGAATGTTGTTGATGCTGAGCGTGAGCACCCAATAGTTCCGCTCGGCCGTCATACCGGCCAGCAGAGGCAGGACCTGGAAGTGTTCGGCGAGGTGGATCTGGGGCTCCAGCACATCGGGCCAGAAGGTGGCCTGCGTGAAGCCGGGGGCGCGGAAGATGGCGACGCTGCCGGCGCGGCCGGTCCAGTCGGTGTTGGTGGCGAACTTGCGCACAGGCGCGAGGAAGTTCTCTCTTTCCTCTTCGGTGAAACCTTTCGTCGCGAGCAGATCGTCGGCTTCCTGAGCCGCGGCGATCAGCCGGGTGGTGGCTTTCGTCACTTGCAGGACGGGGTCACGCACAGGCTCGAGGATGGTCAGGCAGGGACCATTGATTGTTGCGAGGTTTTTCAGGTCTTCAATCGCTAGCATTTGGAACCTCCGTTACTTGAGAGCAATCGAGAGGGCACGTTTGCTGCCAGAGAGCGGCAGCGCGGCGCAAACGGCTCATCCGGTATGTGCCGGACGCGCTTTGCTCCAAATGGCGCAGAGAGCGCTGGATAGCACTCACAGGGCGGGCTCCCGGTAGTCAGCCGGCTGGATCTGACAGGCTGCTGAAAAACAGTGGGACAGACCAAACTGGCACCTTTTTCGCAAGGCCAACTCACGTGTTTTGAGCGATGGTCTGCGGCGAAAAAGGCTGCCCAGTTCTGTCTGTCCCGTTTTTCCAGCAGCCTGTCAGGCTGGCAGGCAGGGTGCAGCGGAGACAGTCAGGAGAGGGGAGTGAATCATGGATGTCGCTGTCAGACCCACGGACGCGGCCGGAATGGAAGCCAGACTGGGCAGGGTGAAAAGGGAGATCCGCAAGCGCGCCTATGAGCTCTACTGCAGGCGCGGAGGGAGAAAGGGCAGCGCGCTCGGAGACTGGAAACGGGCGGAACAGGAAAGAAGCGAGGCTCCGCTCGCCGGGATCACGGAGGACGACAACGATATCCGGATTACCGCCTATGTGCCGCGCAAGGAGCCGTTCACGGTGGCGCTCGATGTTCTGCCGGATGAGATTGTCGTCGAAGGCGAGCGGCACGGCGAAGTTCGAAGATTCACGCGCCTGCGGCTGCCCGCGCGCATCGATCCCACCCAGGTGACGGCGCGGCTCGAGGGGAATGAGCTGGACGTGATTGCGCGCAAACAGAGCGCTCAGCCGGCGAAACCACGCAGCCAGGCCCCGGCGAAGTAAGCCACCACCGCGGCTCCGCCGCCGATCGCGAGAGTGCTCAGAGCGGAGAGCCACCACGGTTCCACCGACCAGCGGCTCTTGAGCGCGCCAATCCCGAAAAACACCACCGCGGTCACCGCCGCCGCAATCTCAAAAGGATGCCGGACTCCTGCGAGGAACGGCAGCAGCGGGATCAGGCCGCAAATCAGAAAGGCGGAGAATGTCGAGCCGGCCGCGCGCCAGGGCGAGCGTACAGCCGCGGGCAAGCCATATTCATCGCGCAACATCATCCGGACCCAGCGCTCGGGATTGGCTGTCACCTGGCCGACAGCGGCCTCGAGGAACTCTTCGGCGATGCCCTGATTCAGGAGGATTTCGCGGATTTCATCGCGCTCGCCGGAGGGATAGAGTTCGATGTGGCGGCGCTCGATGGCTTCGGCGTGCCGGTATTCTTCCTGCTCCGCTTTCGTGGCGAGAAAATCACCCGCCGCCATGGCAAACCCGTCGGCAACGAGGCTCGCTCCGCCGAGGATCAGAATGATGCCCGGCGCGAGCTGCGCGCCGGTGACTCCGGAGACGATCGCGAAGGTGGTGACGATGCCGTCAACGCCACCATAGATGAAGTCGCGCAGGTAGCTCTGCCGGCCGCCGTCGGCCAGCCGTTTTTGAATTGCCTCGCGGGTGTGCTCGTGTTCCAAAACGGGTCGGGACCGGAAGCCGGAACCGATCTTCTCAGGCAGCGGAATATTCGAGCGACAGCTTGCGAGCCGGCCGCTCTGCCCGGGCGGGAACGCGCGTGGTTTGCCAGATGAAGCCAAGGCACTGGCGCAGTTCGTTTTCCTTGAGCGGCAGCCAGAGCGAGTGGAACGCCCCGGCGTCGCGGAGCTGATCCCAATCGATCGGATC
>DASPQQ010000174.1:0-6122 GCA_035624885.1 Bryobacteraceae bacterium
AGGATCGACGTACCAGACGCTGAAGCCCGCAACAGCCGCGGCCACGGCGATCGCGATCACGGAAAACGCGAGACTCCCGCCGAACCGGACGGCAGCCCGTGTTGCCGGATCCGGCCCGGCCGGCCCGGTGTTCTCCAGCTCCCGGCGCAGGCTGGAGATTTCCGCCTTCGCTTTCGCGGCAAGCTGGCTGCGGGCGAGGCGCTCGGCGCGCAGCGCTTTGTCCATTTCCATCAACCTTTGTTTGACGACGGCCAGTTCGGCCTGCGCGGTCGAGATGGGTGGAGGAAGGCTGCGTTCCCGTCGTTGCATTTCTGCTCTCAGGAGACTGTCGGCGGTTTCAGGGCAAAAGTTCAGGGCGGCGGGTCCTACCGCTTCGCGCCGCAACGCAGCTACCGCCGCGTAACGTGTTCGACGGCATCCGCGCAGCGCGACAGGGCCGCGAGCAGCGGATGCCCGGCGTCGCGGGAGGAAATCACGAACGAAACGCTGCCCGAGGCCGATGTCACCCAGCAGGGACCGGCTCCGCTGAACCGGACCCACCGGTTCACGGCGCTCAGCATCTCCGGTACATCTTCATCGCCGGCGATTCTCAGGGCTCCGTTCAGACGCGCCAGTTCAAAGGTCTCCGGAGAGGGGGCCACCACTGGTTCCTCCGCCTGCGGCGCGGCGGCCGGCGCTTCGGGTGTTGCCTGAACAGGAGCTGCCTGCGGAGCCGCGGGCGGAGGCGGGCTGTTCCGCGAGTCGGGTGAACTGGCGTGGAATACGACCGACCAGAACAGAAAGAGCAGAACGGCCGCCATTCCGACCGGCACCAGCACATGAGGAAGAAAGCCGCTCCAGACGCGCCGATCCTCAGCGCGCGCTTCCACGACCGCTTCCAGCCGGCGGCGCATGACTTCCACCTGCCGGGCGGCCAGCTCTGCCTGCTCGAGGCGCAGAGCACGTTCCTCTTCGAGAGCGCTCTGGATCTTCCGGAGCTGCGTGTGGATTTCAGCTGACGCCGGAGCCGCAGGCTGCGGCTCGTGGACTGTCTGGACTTCCGCGGGAACCAGTGAAGTAACTTCGGCTGTGTCTCGCGGCGAGTCGGTGATTTGCGGCAACCCGGTGTCGCGGGGACTCATCGCGTACCCCCTGAGGAAATCATCGGCGGGACGGAGGAAAAGTCTTAGAGGGATGCTCTCCGGCTCTGATTCGAAAATAAAGGTACCATTAAGGTTCGCTGGAGCTTCGATTTGCGAATCCTCTCCCTGATGGTTGTGTGCGCCGCGTCGGGCAGCGGAATGCTGCTGGCGGCTGACGCGGCAGGCAGCGATCGCCGGATCGATCTCGCCGTGGTGGTGACGGACAAGTCCGGAAAACCGGTGGCCGGGCTGAAGCAGGAGGATTTCACGCTGCTCGACAACGGCAAGCCAAAACCGCTGGCAGCTTTCGAGGCCATCGAGGAGCAGACCGCGGATCCGCCAATCGAAACGCTGCTGCTGGTCGACAACGTCAACGACACCTTTACCAACGTGGCGGTTGATCTCGAAAAGCTGAACCCTGGCTGCGCGGAAACAACGGCCAGCTTGGGCAGCCGGTTTCGATGATGTTCTTCTCCGACTCGGGCATGGGTGTGGACGGCCCCACCCGCGACGGCAATGCTTTGATCGCAGCCATTGAAAAACGCGGCGCGAGCATGCGCACGGTGACACGGAATCAGGGAGTGTGGGGAGCCGCGGAACGGTTTCAGATGTCGCTCGAAACTCTCCTGTCGGTGGCGGATCTGGAGAGGAAGAAGCCAGGGCGCAAGATGCTGATCTGGTTCGGTCCGGGCTGGCCACTGTTCAACGGGCCCGGCATGCGGCTGGACAGGAAGGAAGAACAGGGACTGTTCGACACCATCGTCAAGGTTTCGACAACCTTGCGCGAGGCGCAGATCACGCTTTACAGCCTGAACGCGGGAAACGATTTCTACAAGAACTTCCGCGGCGCGGCGCGGTGGGCGCACGGCGTGACGCCGGCCCAGCTCGTGCTGCAGGTGTTCGCCGAACAAAGCGGCGGCGAGGTGATGCGCAACGGCAGTGACGTGGCCGCAAAAGTGATGAACTGCCTGCTGGATGCAACCGCCTGGTACATCCTGTCCTTCAAATACCCTCCTGCCGATGGCGCCGACGAGTACCACTCGATCGAGATCAGAATGGCAACGCGCGGACAGACGGCGCGGACTCGAACGGGGTACTATGCGCAACCGTAACAGGCAATTGCCCGGCGCGGTCGTCCTGCTGGCGCTGCCCCTCGCGGCGCAGTATATCGACCCTTCGAAGCTTGCCGGGAATGCGACTGGCGCAGAGGGGAAGCCTGCGTTTGAGCGCCGCATCACGCTCGATGTGGTGGTGACAGACAGGTCCGGCAAGCCGGTGAGCGGGCTCGGCCAGAGCGATTTCACGGTGATCGACGACAAGCTGCCGCAGAAGCTCACGTCGTTCCAGGCATTCGAATCGGCAAGGGCGAACCCTCCCACCGAGGTGATCCTGCTTCTCGATCGGATCAACACGCCGTTTTCACTGTTCGCGCAGGAACGTATCGAAGCGAAGAAGTTTCTGGAGCGGAACGGGGGGAAACTGGAGCAGCCGGTTTCTCTCATGGTGCTGTCGGACACCGGTACCGTCACGCAGCCTGCCGGGCGCGATGGAAACGCGCTGGCCGCGGCTCTCGACAGGATCGACGCTGGGCTGCGCACGGTGAACCGAAGCCAGGGCATTTATGGCGCGATCGAGCGCCTCCAGATGTCTCTTTCGTGGCTGCTTTCCGCTACGGATGCCATGGGCCAGCGACCGGGAAGGAAGATGATGGTCTGGATCAGCCCGGGCTGGCCGATCCTCTCCGGCCCGGGCATCCAATTGACGTCGAAGCAGCAGGAGGGGCTCTTCGATGACGTAGTGAACATGTCGACGGCGCTGCGCCAGGCGCGCGTCGTACTCTACAGCATCGATCCCATCGGCGTGGCCGATGCCGCCAGTGGCCGGACCACTTATTACAAGGATTTCGTCAAAGGCGTCACACGGCCGCGTGGCATCGAGCCGGGCAATCTCGCGCTGCAGGTGCTGGTGGAGCAAAGCGGTGGGCGCGTGATGAATTCCGGCAACGATGTCGCGGCTGAAATCGCAGGCTGCGTCAGGGACGCGGAAGCCTGGTACGCGCTGTCCTTCGACGTGCCGCCATCGGATGGCCCCGACGAGTATCATGCGCTCGAGGTGAAGGTCGCGCAAAAAGGGCTGACGGCGCGGACCCGGCAGGGCTATTACGATCAGCCCTGAACAGCCCTGGCGCTACCATGACAGCTGAAACCATGCCCAATCCTGAAACGCTCCGGGAACTGCTGCAGATCGCGCCTGGCGATGCGGTTGCGGTCGTCGCTCCTGAAACCGGACTCACGCTCACTTATGACGATCTCCGCCGTGAGGCGCAGGCTGCGGCCGCCGTATTCGCCTCCGCCGGAATCAAACCGGGCGACCGCGTGGCGATCGCACTGCCCAACGGTATCCCGGTGCTGGTGTGCTTTCTCGCGGCATCGTTCGCGGGCACCGCGGCGCCGCTCAATCTCGCTTATCGCCAGGATGAATTCACCTTCTATCTGGACGATACGAACGCGAAGCTGCTGCTGGTGCCGCCCGAGGGCGGAGAGGCGGCTGTGGCGGCGGCCAACGCTGCCGGAATTCCGGTCTTTGTCGTGAACACCGTCGAAGGCAGGGTTATTTTTACGGACGGCAAGACGGGGGCGACGCCGCCCGCGAGTGCGCCGTCACCTGTGCCCACGCCAGACCAGATCGCGCTGATTCTTCATACCAGCGGCAGCACGGGACGCCCCAAGCGCGTTCCCATCCCGCATCGCAACCTGGCGGTTTCGGCCGGCAATATCGCGGCGCATTATCAGCTCACGCCGAACGATGTTTCGCTGTGCGTGATGCCGCTCTTCCACGTACATGGTCTCGTGGCTTCGGTTCTCGCCACGCTTTATTCCGGCGGACGCATCATTGTGCCGGGCAAATTCAACGCGCTGTCGTTCTGGCGCACGGTGCGCGATCACCACGTGACCTGGTATTCGGCCGTCCCGACCATCCATCAGGTGCTGCTGGCCCGCGCCGGAGGAGAACGGCCGCAGGGCGCGGAATCGCTGCGCTTCATTCGTTCCTGCAGCGCCGCGCTTTCGCCTGAGCACATGCAGCAGATGGAGCAGGTGTTCGGCGCGCCGGTTCTCGAGGCTTACGGGATGACGGAGGCTTCGCACCAGATGGCCTCGAACCCTCTGCCGCCGAAGGAGCGCAAACCGGGCAGCGTGGGCATCGCGACCGGAATCGACGTCGGAATCATGGACGCCGAAGGCAATCTGCAGCCTGCGGGCACGCCGGGCGAAGTAGTGATTCGCGGCGCGAGCGTGGTGAAGGGCTACGAGAACAATCCGGAAGCCAACGCCTCTTCCTTCACCAACGGCTGGTTCCGCACCGGCGATCAGGGCGTGATCGATGAAGCCGGTTACCTTCGCCTCATCGGACGGCTCAAGGAAATGATCAATCGCGGCGGCGAGAAGATTTCACCGCGCGAACTGGATGAAGTGCTCGCCAGCCATCCGGCCGTCGCCGAAGCTGTTTGTTTCGGCGTGCCGCATCCTTCCTGGGGCGAAGAAGTCGCCGCGGCGGTCACGCTGAAACCCGATATGACCGCGACCGAAGCCGAACTCCTCGCCTTCTGCAGGGAACGGCTCGCGGATTTCAAGCGGCCCAAGAAAATTCACATCGTGGAGCAGATCCCGCGCACAGCCACCGGCAAGATCCAGCGGCGGGCCGTGGCGGCGGTCTTCGCATGAAATCGGTGATCGTGGGCGCCGGCGCGATCGGCGCATACGTGGGCGCCGCCATGGCCCGCGCCGGACAGGACGTGACGCTGTTCGCGCGCGGTCCGCATCTGCGCGCCATGCAGGAAAAAGGCGTCACGGTGCAGAGCGCGGAGGGCGAATATCACGTTCACCCGAAGGCGACGGGCGATCTGGAAAGCATCGGACCTGTCGACGCGGTCTTTCTGGCGGTGAAAGCGCACAGCCTGCCCGAAGTGGCGCCGCGCATCGCACCGCTGCTCGGCCCGGAGACGGCGGTCATCGGGATGCAGAACGGGATCCCGTGGTGGTTTTTCGACGTGCCCGGTGTTCCCTGCTCCGGCATGCGGCTTGAGAGCATCGACCCGGGCGGCGTCATTGCGGCCGCGATCGAGCCGAGGCGAGTCATCGGCTCGATCGCTTATATTGCCGCGGAGATTGTCGAGCCGGGCGTGGTCCGGCACATCGAGAGCAATCGCCTTTCGATGGGCGAGCCCGATGGAAGCCGTTCGGATCGCGTGCGAGCCATTGCCCATTCGCTCGTCGCGGCGGGGCTGAAAGTCCCGGTTACCACCAATCTGCGCAGCGAGATCTGGGTGAAGGTATTGGGAAACATCGCGTTCAACCCGATCAGCGCGCTCACGGGCGGCACGCTGGCCCGCATCGCCGGCTATCCGGCCACGCGCGATCTGGTGCGCCGCATCATGGAAGAGGCCTGCGAAGTGGCCGCGAAGATCGGTCTCGGCATGCCCGTGACGATCGAGCAGCGGATCGAAGGGGCGGCGAAAATCGGCGAGCACAAAACGTCGATGCTGCAGGATCTCGAACGAGGCCGTCCGCTCGAACTCGAACCCATTTCGGGCGCCGTGCTCGAAATTGGAGATAAACTGGGTGTGCCCATGCCCTGCACCCGGGCGGTTTACGCCTGCACCAGACTACTAGCCGAGGTACGCCATTCATGAGAAACCGCTGGATACAGCTCATCGCATCCGTGCTGGCGATGATGATGATCGCCAACCTGCAGTATGCCTGGACGCTGTTCGTTCCGCCCATGCAGGCCGAGATGCACTGGAAACTGACGGAAATCCAGTGGGCCTTCACGCTCTTCATCGCGTTTGAAACCTGGGTGATGCCCTTTACCGGCTGGCTGATCGATCTGATCGGGCCGCGGGCTTTCATCTCGCTCGGCGGACTCCTGTGCGGCACAGGCTGGGCGGGCATGGGTCATGTTTCGTCGCTGACCGAACTCTACGTCCTCTATTCGCTCACCGGC
>DASPQQ010000175.1:0-8378 GCA_035624885.1 Bryobacteraceae bacterium
CAACGTTCATCTGCACATCGGCTACGAAGGCTATACGAGCTGGGGCGCGGAGAATTACACGCCGCAGAACATTCTCGATCATCTCGAGCGCGAGGCGTTCTACGGAGTCGGCGTGACTCAGACCGTGGGCAGCAGCCCGACGGACTCTTCGATTCAGTTCATCAGGGATCAGGAGGCCGGAAAGTTCGCCCTGGCTTCGAAGTTCCTCTTCATGCCGGGCATGGCTCCGCCCAATGGCGGCCCGGACGCGATTCTGATGAAAGGCACGAAGGTGACGCACGCGATCTACGAAGTCTCGACTCCCGCGGAAGCGCGCGCCGCCGTCGACGGCATGGCGGCGAAGAATCTGAAGAACGTCAAGATCTGGGTCGACGATCGCCGCGGCACTTATCCGAAGATGCCGCCCGAGGTCTACAACGCCGTCATCGAAGAAGCCCACAAACACCACATGCTGGTGCAGGCGCATGCCATCGAAATGAAGGATCAGAAGGCGGTGGTGCGCGCCGGCACGGACGTTCTGGTTCACACCGTCGCCAACGAAAAGATCGATGACGAGCTGATGGGTCTGCTGCGCGAAAAGAAGCCTTACTGGACTCCGGTGATGGGCCTTGGCGACCGCAGCGAGATCTGCAACGGCGATCCGTTCGTCGACCAGTCGATTCCGGAAAAGACGATCGCCGAAATCCGCGCTTCGAGCTGCGGCCCCGCCACGCCGAATTACCAGACGCGCGAAGAAATGCTCCAGTGGAACTTCCCGCGCATGATCGAATCCGGCGCGCGAATCGTGCTCGGCACCGATGCCGGCATCTCGGTCCGCTACTCCTTCGGCTGGGCGGACCATCACGAGCTGGGCCGCTACGTCCAGTTCGGCCTCACGCCGGCCCAGGCGATTGTCGCCGCGACGTCGCGCCCGGCAGAGTATCTCGGGCTGAAGGACAAGGGCACGCTGGCGAAGGGCAAGAGCGCCGATTTCGTCGTGCTCGACGCCAATCCGCTCGAAAACTTCGCCAACATGCGGCGAATTGCATCCGTTTATCTTGGTGGAGTGAAACTCAACCGGGATGAACTCGCAGCTCGTTTCAAGAAATAGATCCTCGGAAATCCGCGCGCTGCTGCGCATCGCCATTCCGCTGGCGCTCGGCGAACTGGGCTGGATGGCCATGAACGTGGTCGACACGATCATGGTCGGGCGATTGCCCGAAAGCGCGGTCGCGATCGGGGCCACGAGCGTAGGCGGCGCCGTCTTCTACGCGTTCGGGATCTTCGCGCTCGGCCTGATGTCCGGCATGGATGCCCGGGTCTCGCAGGCTTTCGGCGCATCGGACTGGCGCGGGGCGAGGCGCAGTCTGGCGGGCGGGCTGGCGCTGGCGGGTCTCACCGTGCTGCCCGTCATGGGACTGATTCTGAGCGCCATCCCGCTGCTCGGCGTCATCGGCGTGGAGCCGGCGGTGCGAAACGAAGCGGCCGGGTTTGCCCGGGTGCTGGCGTGGTCTCTGCCCCCGCTGTTGCTCTATACCGTATTCCGGCGGTACCTGCAGGGAGTGCACCACGTCCGGCCGGTCGTGTTCGCGCTGGTGAGCGCCAACCTGGTGAACATCTTCGGGAACTGGCTGCTGATCTACGGGCACTGGGGATTGCCCTCTCTCGGGGTGCGGGGTTCGGCGCTTTCGACCGTCCTCGCCCGGATCTACCTCGCGGCGGTCCTCTTCATGGCCATCCGGAGACATGATCCAGGGGCGTTCCGGGGATTTCAGGTGGTCTCGAGCGAGGTGCGGCGGCTTTTGGAACTGGGGCTGCCGGCGGCGCTGACGATCGGGTTTGAGGTCGGGGTCTTCAATGTGGTGACCGCGCTCGCCGGAACCCTCGATCCCGTGAGCGTCGCAGCCCACGCCATTGCGCTGAATGCCGCATCCGTGACCTATATGGTGCCGCTCGGGATCGGTTCGGCCGCCGCGGTCTCGGTGGGAAGAGCCCTCGGAGCCGGGGAGCCGCGGCGGGCCGCTTCGGTCGGCTGGATGTCGCTCGGGCTGGCTTCCGGCTATGAGATTTTTTCGGCTATGTCCTTTATTTTCCTCGGGCGGCAGATTGCCAAGGTGTATACGGAGGATGCCGGAGTGATCTCTCTCGCCATCCGGCTGCTCATCATCGGAGCGGTTTTCCAGCTCTTCGACGGGCTGCAGACGGTGGCCACCGGAGCCCTGCGCGGGGCGGGCGATACGACGACGGCGATGGTCTGGAACCTGCTCTGTTACTGGGCGATCGCGCTGCCCGCAGGTTATTGGTTTTGCTTCCACTTAGGCTGGGGAGTGGCGGGCCTTTGGGACGGGCTGTGCGGGGCGCTGATACTGATCGGGATCGGGCTGCTGGCGGCATGGCATCAGCACAGTAAACTAACTTGACATGAATCCACTCATATTTGATAATCATCAGTAGATCAAACCTGCAGAAAGCACTTGCACGAAAGGAGATCAAACCCATGAGTTCGCCTTTGACACATGACCCCATTTTCGGTACCGGACTTGGCGGCCTTCGGCTCTTTGAGGACGCCGTCACTCGTCTGATGAGCGAACCCCGCACCGGACGTCCCTGGTCGCCGGCCGTCGACATCGTCGAAACCCAGGACGCCCTGCTGGTGAAAGCCGACCTGCCCGACGTGAAGCTGGAAGATATCGAAGTCCGCGTCGAGAACCAGACGCTGACGATGAGCGGCAAGCGCCGCTTTGAGAAGGAAGAAAAGGTAAAGGGCTACCACCGGATCGAACGCAGCTACGGCGATTTCGTCCGCAGCTTCACGATTCCGCAGACGGTGGACACCGACAAGGTGTCGGCCGATTATAAGAATGGGGTCCTGACGATCTCGCTGCCCAAAAAGGAAGCGGCCAAACCACGCCAGGTGAGGGTCGCGGTAACCAGTTCGGAAGCTTAACCAGTCAACCAGAAAAATCTCGCGGAGCGGGTTCCCGAGGGACCTGCCCCGCATCAAGGAAGCAGTCAGCAAAGAGGAAAACCCATGGCATTCCGGTTCGACAAATTGACTCAGAAGGCGCAGGAGGCCGTCCAGCAGGCGCAGGAAATCGCGGCGCAGAACGGACACCAGCAGATGCAGCCCGTGCACCTGCTGATTTCCCTTGCGACCGAGCGGGAAGGCATCGTGCGCCCCGTCCTCGAAAAGTGCGGCGCGCCGCCCGACGCCGTCCTTCAGGAAGCCGAAAGTGTGCTCAAGTCGATCCCGAAAGTGAGCGGACAGCAGGCGGGCGTGTACGTCTCGCCCGCGCTCAACGAAGTTTTCGAGGGCGCTTTCAGGGAGGCGGAGAACTTCAAGGATGAGTTCGTCTCGACCGAGCATCTGCTGCTCGCCATGTCGAACCAGAAATACGATCCGGCCGGCAGCCTGCTCAACAAGCGCGGCGCCAGCCACGACGCGATCCTGAAGGCCCTGGTGGCCGTCCGGGGCACGCAGCGCGTGACGGATCAGAATCCGGAATCGAAGTATCAGGCTCTTGAAAGATACGCGGTCGATCTGACCGAGCAGTCGCGGCGCGGCAAGCTCGATCCCGTGATCGGGCGCGACGAGGAAATCCGCCGCGTGATGCAGGTGCTCAGCCGCCGCACCAAGAACAACCCGGTGCTGATCGGCGAACCGGGCGTGGGCAAGACGGCGATCGTCGAAGGCCTCGCCCAGCGCATCGTGAAAGGCGACGTGCCGGAACAGCTGCGCAACAAGAAGCTGGTGGCGATCGATCTCGGGTCGATGGTTGCCGGCACCAAGTTCCGCGGCGAATTCGAAGACCGCCTGAAGGCCGTCCTCAAGGAGATCACCAGCTCCAACGGCGAAATCATCTGCTTCATCGATGAGCTCCATACTCTGGTCGGCGCCGGCGGCGCGGAAGGCGCCATCGACGCGGCCAACATGCTGAAGCCGGCGCTGGCGCGCGGCGAACTGCGCTGCATCGGCGCGACCACGCTTTCCGAATACCGCAAGTACATCGAAAAGGACGCGGCTCTGGCGCGGCGCTTCCAGACCGTGCTGGTGGGCGAGCCGACGGTGGACGACACCATCGCCATCCTCCGCGGCCTCAAGGAGAAATTCGAGATCCATCACAGCGTCCGCATCAAGGATTCGGCCATCGTGGCGGCCGCGGTGCTCTCGCACCGCTACATCACGGACCGCTTCCTGCCGGATAAGGCCATCGACCTCGTCGACGAAGCCGGATCGGCTCTGAAAATCCAGATCGGCAGCATGCCGATCGAGATCGACAACATCGAACGCCGCATTTCGCACCTCGAAATCGAGCGCCAGGCGCTGAACCGCGAATCGGACCAGGCCTCAAAGGACCGGCTGCGCCAGGTCGAAAGCGAACTCGAACGGCTGCGCGGCGAATCGGCGGGCCTCAAGGACCGCTGGAACCGCGAAAAGAACGCCATCAATCGCGTGCAGCAGCTCAAGGAAGAGCTCGACCAGACGCGCGTGGAACTGGATAAAGCAACGCGCAATGCCGACTGGGTGAAAGCCGGCGAGATCAAACATGGCCGCATGGCCGAACTCGAGCAGAATATCGTCGCCGCCGAGCGCGACCTTGAAGCGATCAAATCCGGCTCGGCTCTTCTCAAGGAAGAGATCGACGAGGAAGACATCGCCAGGATCGTGGCCAAGTGGACCGGCATCCCGGTTTCGCGCATGCTCGAAGGCGAAGTGCAGAAGCTCATCCACATGGAAGACCGGCTGCACGAGCGCGTCATCGGCCAGGACGAAGCGGTTTCGCTGGTGGCCAATGCCATCCGCCGCAACCGCGCCGGCCTGAGCGATCCCAACCGGCCGATCGGCAGCTTCATCTTCCTCGGGCCGACCGGCGTCGGCAAGACCGAACTCGCCAAGGCGCTCGCCGAATTCCTGTTCGACGACGACAAGGCGATGGTCCGGGTCGATATGTCCGAATACATGGAGAAGCACGCCGTTTCGAGAATGATCGGCGCGCCTCCCGGATATGTCGGCTACGACGAAGGCGGCCAGCTGACCGAACATGTGCGCCGCCGGCCGTATTCGGTGGTCCTGTTCGATGAAATCGAAAAGGCCCATCCGGACGTGTTCAACGCCATGCTGCAGATTCTCGACGACGGACGCCTGACCGATGGCCAGGGCCGCACGGTGGACTTCAAGAACACCGTGATCATCATGACGTCGAACATCGGCAGCTCGGTGATCCACGAGGCGCGGCAGATCGGTTTCGCTTCGCTGAACCACAAGGCGCGCAACGGCTCCGAAGAGGTGCGCAAACGCCTGCTCGACGCTCTCAAGCAGAGCTTCAAGCCGGAATTCCTGAACCGCGTGGACGACATCATCGTGTTCAGCTCGCTCTCGAAGGAGAACCTGACCGTGATCATCGATCTGCAGCTCAAGCGGCTCGAGAAGATGCTGCAGGCCCGCGGCATCAGGCTCGAAGTCACGCCGAAGGCGAAGGACGTGATCATGGCCGAAGGCTACGATCCGGCTTACGGCGCACGGCCGATGAAACGGGCGATCCAGCGCCTGATCCAGGATCCGCTGGCGCTGCGGCTGCTCGGAGGGGACTTCCTCTCCGGCGACACGGTGGTGGTGGATCGGGACGGTGAGGGCGCCAAAGTGAGGTTCGAGAAGGCCGCCGAACCGGTAGCCGTCGCGTAATCCGCGGCTACTGCCAGTCAAACACGTCTGCGGGTTTCAACTCGGTGTCGAGTTCCGGAACCCGCAGACTGCTGACCTCGGCAAATCCGGCTTCACAGGAATAAAGCCTGCGCGAGTGCGGATCCACCAGCCAGACGTGGGGCACACCCCATGTCCGGTATTCCTCAAGCTTCTCCCGGACAGCGCTGAGCCGGTCCTCCAGCGAGAGGATTTCGATCGCGATCAGCGGCGGCGTTTCCGGCTGCTCGCGCGGTTCATCCGGGAAGAAGACGGTCACGTCCGGGATCAGAACTTTGCTCGATTCGATCTTCAGACGGGTTTCGACGGACGGGAACACGCGAACGCGGCTCCGCAGCAGGGCAAAAAACATGAACAGCAGGCCGTGCACCTTTCCATGTAAATAGTCGGGCATGGTTCGTTCCTGAATCTCGCCGTCCCGGAATTCCGGTTCGGGGTTCGGGAAACGCGTATGCAGATATTCCTCGAGGGAAATGGCGGTGTGAGCGCCCATGCCTCAGCATAGCCGATTTCCCGGCAATCCACCGTTCAGGCCGTTCCGCTTTAGATTCAGCAGCCTGGCAGGAACAAAGGGCCCGCGTCCGCCTCGATCGGAATAAGCCTGGATCCAATCCTCCCCGTACTCGTCCGAATCGGACGCTTTTCCCGGCCCACGGTTGCGCTCGCGGGAGCAGGTCATATACCCTAAAAGACTTGGTGTCTTGAATTTGGCAGCACCGAATTCGGACAACCCCACCCCACCGGGAGGATTCTCTACTTTGTCATCGTTTTCGCTCCGTAGCCGAAGCCTGCGCTATATCGTGCCGCTGTTTCTGGCTCTTGCCATTCTGTTGATGGCTCCTGTCCATGGATTGGCGCAGACCCCGCCGCCGGCGGGCGAAGCCAACCTGGTGCTCCCCGACCTGAGCCAGGCCACCTTTATGGGCATCAATGGCCGGATGCTGCTGATGAGCGGCCTCGGCATTTGCGTGCTGGGACTCCTGTTCGGCATGCTGACCTACAGCCAGTTACGCGATCTGCCGGTTCACCAGACGATGAAGGACGTCTCGGAACTGATCTGGGAAACCTGCAAGACCTATCTGCAGACCCAGGGCAAGTTCCTGATGATCCTCGAGATTTTCATCGCGGTGATCATCTTCTTCTACTTCGGCGTGTTCCAGCACTTCGACGCCGTCAAGGTGATTGTGATTCTGCTGTTCAGCGTGCTGGGCATTATGGGCAGCTACGGTGTCGCCTGGTACGGCATTCGCGTCAACACCTTCGCCAACTCGCGAACGGCCTTCGCCAGTCTGCGCGGCAACCCGTATCCCTGTTACCAGATTCCGCTGCGCGCGGGCATGTCGATCGGCATGGTGCTGATCAGCGTCGAGCTGTTCATCATGCTCTGCATTCTTCTGTTCATGCCGAGCGACTACGCCGGGCCCTGTTTCATCGGCTTCGCCATCGGCGAATCGCTGGGCGCTTCGGCGCTGCGCGTGGCCGGCGGCATCTTCACCAAGATTGCCGACATCGGTTCGGACCTGATGAAGATCGCCTTCAAGATCAAGGAAGACGACGCGCGCAATCCGGGCGTGATCGCCGACTGCACGGGCGACAACGCGGGCGACTCGGTCGGTCCTTCCGCCGACGGTTTTGAAACCTACGGCGTGACCGGCGTGGCGCTGATTTCGTTCATCCTGCTCGCCGTCAAGGATCCCCTCGTTCAGGTTCAGCTGCTCGTCTGGATCTTCGTCATGCGCGTCATGATGGTGATTTCCTCCGGCATCTCCTACTTCATCAACGAAGCCATCGCCAAAGGCAAGTACGCGGGCGCCGCCAAATTCAACTTCGAAGCGCCTCTGACGTTCCTGGTCTGGCTGACTTCGATTGTCTCGATCATTCTGACCTACGTGGTTTCGAGCCTGCTCGTCCCGCAACTGGGCGGCGACTCGTCGCTCTGGTGGAAGCTTTCAACCGTGATCACCTGCGGTACGCTGGCGGGCGCGATCATTCCCGAGCTGGTGAAGGTGTTCACCTCGATGGAATCGACGCACGTGCGCGAAGTGGTGACGTCGTCCGAAGAAGGCGGCGCTTCGCTCAACATCCTCTCCGGCCTCGTTTCCGGCAACTTCAGCGCGTTCTGGCTGGGCCTTGCGATGTTCCTGCTGATGGGCATCGCGTACTGGGTCAGCACGATGGGTCTCGAAAGCCTGATGTCGGCGCCGGCGGTCTTCGCTTTCGGTCTGGTGGCTTTCGGCTTCCTCGGCATGGGACCGGTGACGATCGCGGTCGATTCCTACGGCCCGGTGACGGACAACGCGCAGTCGGTCTACGAGCTTTCCCTCATCGAAAACGTTCCGAACATCAAAGGTGAAATCCAGTCGAAGTTCGGCTTCACGCCCGATTTCGAGCGCGCCAAGGAAAACCTCGAAGAGAACGACGGCGCTGGCAACACGTTCAAGGCGACGGCGAAGCCGGTGCTGATCGGCACCGCGGTGGTGGGCGCAACGACCATGATCTTCTCGATCATCGTGGCGCTGACCAACAAGATGACCACGAATCTCGATCACCTCTCGATCCTCTATCCGCCGTTCCTGCTGGGACTGCTGATGGGCGGCGCGGTGATCTTCTGGTTCACCGGCGCTTCGATGCAGGCCGTTACCACCGGTGCTTACCGCGCGGTCGAGTTCATCAAGAAAAACATCCGTCTCGAAGGGGT
>DASPQQ010000176.1:0-11501 GCA_035624885.1 Bryobacteraceae bacterium
CGCCGCGGCCCGTGCTGGAGCGCGACTTCAATCTCACGCACTACACGACCATGCAGAAGGGAGGGCATTTCGCCGCGTTCGAACAGCCGCAGCAGTTCGTGGCGGATGTGCGCGAATTCTTCCGCACGGTGCGCGCTTAGCGGGCGCCGTTCGACTACACTTCATTCATGCGGTATTTGTGCCTTTTTCTGGTGTATCCGGCGCTGATTTGTGCGGCTCCGGACCCGGGTCTCGCGCGTCTCGGCCAGCAGATCGAATTTGTCGCCCACACGACGGACGCGGTGGTCGGGGTCAATGCGGTTCATATCGAATCCGGTCGAAGCGTGGCGGTTCGCGGCGCGGAAGCGTTTCCCATGGCGAGCGCGTTCAAGCTGCCGGTCGCGGTGCAGCTTCTCGCCATGGTCGACGACCATAAGCTGGCCCTCGATCAGATGGTGTCGCTGACCCCGTCGGATCTGCATCCCGGCAGCGGGCGGATCAACGACCTGTTCTTTCATCCCGGCATCTCGCTTTCTCTTTACAACCTGATGGAGGCGATGCTGGTGATCAGCGATAACACGGCCGCCGACGTGGTGCTGCGTGAAGCCGGCGGTCCGGTGGACGTGACGGCGCGCATGCGCGCGCTCGGGCTCGGCGGCATTCGCGTGGACCGTTCGACGGCGCAGCTGATTTCGGCCTTTCAGGGCGTAAAGACGCTGCCTCCCGAGAACGAGTGGAATCGCCAGATGTGGGAAAAGATGTACGACGCCGTACCGCAGAGCGACCACATGGCCGCGCGGCGGGCGGAGTGGAAGGATCCGAAAGACACGGCAACGCCGGACGACATGACGCGGCTGCTCGTGATGCTCTGGAAGAGAGAAGTGCTCGCGCCGGAGAGTTCGAAGATGCTGCTCGAAATGCTGGATCGCTGCGAGACGGGCAAGAGCCGCATCAAGGGCCTTCTGCCGCAGGGAACGGATGTGGCGCACAAGACCGGATCGCTCGGCGGGGTGGTCAACGATATCGGGATTCTCACGCTGCCGGGCGACGCGGGACACGTGGCGATTTCGGTTTTCACCAAGGCTTCGTTCCGGCCGGAAGAGATTTCCGAGAAGGCGATCGCCGAAATCGCGCGGACGGTTTACGACTACTTCGCGATGGTTCGTCAATAGGAGCCGGGCAATGAGCGCGCGCGCGGATCAGTGGGACAGTTCGCTCTACGACGGGCGGCATTCCTTTGTCTGGAAGAAGAGCATCGATCTGGTGGCGTTTCTCGATCCGAAGCCGGGAGAACGGATTCTCGATCTCGGCTGCGGCACGGGGCATCTGACGGCGCAGATCGCCGAGCGGGGCGCGGAAGTGACCGGGCTCGATTCCTCGCCATCCATGGTCGCGCTGGCGCGGCAGAATTTCCCCAGGCTGAAGTTCATGCTGGCCGATGCGCGCGAGATGCGGTTCGACGAGCCCTTCGACGCGGTCTTCTCCAATGCCGCGCTGCACTGGATGAAGGATGCGCGCGCGGTGGTGGCAAGCGTGGCAACGGCGCTGCGGCCGCATGGGCGGTTTGTCTTCGAGATGGGCGTGCTGGGCAACATCAGCACGATTCTCGAGGCACTGCGCAGGGTGCTTCCCGATGCCGAAAACCCGTGGTATTTCCCGAGCGCGGCGGAATACGCGACGCTGCTCGAAGCGGAGGGTTTCGAGATCCGGCTGATGGAAACCTTCGAGCGCATGCACACGCTCGAGCATCCGGAGAAGGGGATGCGCGAGTGGCTCGAGATGTTCTGCTCGCGGTGGTTCGAACGGGTTTCCGTGCGCGAGAGGCCGCGCCTTGTGACGGAGATCGAGGAATTGCTGCGCCCGAAGCTCTTTTACGACGGCGCGTGGCACGCCGATTACAGGCGGCTGCGCGCGATCGCGTCGGCGGCCAGTTTGCCGCTGCGCACGCAATCGGGAATGCCGATTCCGTGATAGGCGTTGCCGGCCAGATAAAGGCCGGGGATTTCGCTGACGCGCGCCTCGAGTTCGGCGACGCGCACGGTGTGGCCGACCGAATACTGCGGCATGGCTCCGGCGCACTGGTTGCGGAAGGCGAAGACCGGTTTCGCCGTGATGCCCATCAGACGGCGCAGGTCTTCTTCGACGGCTTCCTGCGGCACGTCGAGTTCGGTTGAGAAGCAGCGCAGCACGGCTTTATCGGAAGGCACGCGGCCCAGCCACTTGGTGCCGATCCAGGTGCAGGCCATGATGGTGCGGCGTTCGCGCGCCGGGATCAGGAATCCGAAAGCGTCGAGCGGATGGTCGATCTCGGCGCGGTGGTAACCCATGCTCCAGATGCAGCTATGGGTGTGCGGGATCGAGGCCAGCAGCTGGCTTGAGACCGGATCGACCGGCGCCACCAGCGGCGCGGCGTGATTGGCCCCGCAGGCGAGCACGATGCGGTCGAATGCCATCCATGCGCCGGCGGCGAAGACGCTCCAGTTTTCGGTGAGCTGGATCGATTCGACGGGAGCGGGGATGATGTCGAGGCGCGCGCGGAGCGCATCGGTGAGGGTGCCCATGCCGTTGCGCAGCGAGTAGAAGACCGGCTTGCCGTCCGGGGCTTTCTTCGCCCGCAGCGCGCCCACCACGACGCTGCCATAGCGCTGCTCGTATTCGACGAACTTCGGCAGTACGCTCGGGGCGCTCAGGTTGGCGGGCGAGCCGCCGTAGACGCCGGCGAGCAGCGGTTCGGCGAGATAATCGACGGCTTCTTCGCCGAAGTGATCGGCCACGAATTCCGCGACGGAGCGATCGGGCAGCGTTCCGGGATTGTGGAAGATTTCCGTCGCCATCCGGTACTTCGTATCCCAGGTGAAGAGTTTCGATTTGAGGATCGGCAGCAGGCGCGTGGGAACCACCATCTGCAGGCCTTCGGGCAGGGTCTCGAAGCTGCCGTGCCGCAGGATGTAGGTGCGGCGCATGGGGTCGTTCGATCCGTAGATTTCGTCGCCGAGGCCGAGTTCGCGGATCAGCTGTTCGGCCCATGGTTTCGAGACCAGCCAGCTTTCCGGGCCGGTTTCAAGACGGCAGCCATCCACCGTGACGGAGCCGATGAGCCCGCCCGGCGTGGGATCGAAGACAAGTGGTTCGAGACCGGCCTTTTTGAGGTAATACGCGCAGGCAAGGCCGGAGATGCCCCCGCCGACAACGGCAACTCTCACTGACTTAATGCTGGCACACGGCTTTTACCGGCTCCCGCCTGTGAAAAACGGGGACAGGCAGAACTGGCAGCCTTTTTTCGTCGCGAGGCATAAAGAGGAATCAGCGGGTTGGGAGCGAAAAAAGGTGCCAGTTTAGCCTGTCCCCCAATGTTTTTCAGCAGCCTGCTACGGCCGGAATTCCCGCACCATCTGGACGACGGCTTTGACGTGGTCGACCGGTGTTTCGGGAAGGATGCCGTGGCCGAGATTGAAGATGTGGCCGGGGCGAGTGCCGGTGCGGCGCAGCAGATCGTGAACCTTGTTGCGCAGTTCGGGCAGCGGGGCGAAGAGCGCCACGGGATCGAGATTGCCCTGGATCGCCGAGCGGTAGGAGATGTCCATCCAGGCCTGGTCGATGTTGATGCGCCAGTCGCAGCCCATGACGTCGCCGCCGGCGGCGTGGAGTTCGCGGAAGTAGCCGGAAGCGCCGGTGCCGAAGTGGATCACCGGGACGCCGCTCGATTTGATGCGTTCGATGAGGGCGCGGGAGTACGGCTGGGCGAAGCGGACGTAATCGTCGCCCGCCAGCGTGCCGACCCAGCTGTCGAAAACCTGGATGCAGCGCGCGCCGGAGGCGACCTGCATGATGGCGAACGGCGCGAGCACGTCGACGATCTTGCCCATCAGGCGGCGCCACAGCGTTTCATCGCTGTACATCAGGCGCTTGGTGCGGATGAAGTTGCGCGAAGAGCCGCCTTCGATCATGTAGCTGGCGAGGGTGAACGGGGCGGCGCAGAAGCCGATGACCGGGACGCGGCCGGCGAGAGCGCGGACGGTGGCCTGGATGGCTTCGCCGACGTAGCCGAGGTCGTCGGTATTCGAAGTCGAAAGCGCGTCGACGTCTTCGCTGGTGAGGACCGGGTTCGCAATCACGGGCCCTTCCTTCAGCGGGTAGCTGAGCTTAAGTCCCATGGGTTCAACCGGGAGCAGGAGGTCGGCGAAGATGATCGCGGCGTCCACGTCGAGGGCTTCCACGGGCTGGAGGGTGACGGCAGCCGCCAGATCCGGCCGCTTGCAGATCTCAAGAAGGCTGTGCTTGGCCCGTACGTCCCGATAGGCTTTCATGTACCGGCCAGCCTGACGCATAAACCAGACGGGGCGCACGTCAGTGGGACGGCGCCGGCAGGCGTCCAGGAAGCGGCTGGTCATGGGTGCAACACGCATAGTAGGTTGCCGCAAAGGGCAACAAAAACAAAACTAACACAAACTGTTTAACTTAGGGGGAATTTTCCTTGGCTGGGACGAATTTGAGTACTGTTTGGGCGGCCAGGGGCAGGCGAACCGGCGCAGTTGCTGAAAATGAAGGATTTGGCTGACGCAGCCCGATCCGCTGGTGGACTGGGATGACAAAGCCGTTCCGGAGGCTCCCAACCGCGGGCGGCCAGGCGTGAGACGCTGGAGTTCAGGATGACGCCTGACGAACGCATCGAGATCCTGATCCAGTCGATCGAATCGCACGACCGGCAAATCGGGGAGCTGACGGCCAATATGGCGCGGCTTGTGGAAGTCACCAATCAGGCCGCGACAGCGATCAGAACGCTGGCGCGGATAGCCGAGGTGCATGAGCACCGGCTGAACGGTCTGGAAGGTAATTCCTGATCCAATGGCGGTAAGGCAGATCCAGCTGACACCGGAAGCCGATGTGTGACCGCTCTCTTCTCCGCGGGCCCGCGAGAGATCTTCGCGCAGCTTCTATGCGACCCTGCCCGGCCGGATGCGCCGCGCCTGAATCTCAGAGGAACGTCTTGAAGTTCATCACGTCGCCATCCTGGACGACGTAATCCTTGCCTTCCGTCCGGAGTTTGCCCAGTTCGCGGGCGCGGGCGAAGCTGCCGCAGGCGACCAGATCGTCGTAGGCAACGGTTTCCGCTGAGATGAAGCTCTTTTCGAAGTCCGAGTGGATGACACCCGCGGCTTGCGGGGCCTTGTCGCCCGCGTGGATGGTCCAGGCGCGGGTCTCCTTTTCGCCGGTCGTGAGGTAAGTTCGCAGACCGAGCAGATAGTAAGCTTCGCGGATCAGAACGCCGGAGCCGGTTTTGGGATTCTTCGGATCGACGCCGAGGCCCTGCAGGTATTCGTCGCGCTCTTCGGGCGGAAGGGAAACGAGTTCGGCTTCGATATCGGCCGAGACCACCACCACGCGGGTGCCCATGTGGGTCGCGGCGTAGTCGCGCACCTTCCGCACCCAGGGGTTTTTGTCGGGATCGGCGAGATCACCTTCGGCCACGTTGCAGGCAAAGAGCGTGGGTTTGGCGGTGAGCAGGAAGAAGCTTTTCAGGATGGCCGCTTCCTCCGGCGTGACTTCGAGCGTGAAAGCGTGCTTGCCTTCGTTGAGGTGCGCTTCGAGCCGGTCGAGCAGCGCGATCTCAGCCAGCGCCTTCTTGTCGCCGCCCTTGGCGATTTTCTGCTGGCGCGTGCGCCGCTTCTCGATGCTTTCGAGATCGGCCAGAATCAGTTCGGTGTTGATGATGTCGATATCGCGGATGGGATCGACCGTATCCATCACGTGTTCGATATCCGGGTTTTCAAAGCAGCGGACCACCTGGATGATGGCATCCACTTCGCGGATATGGCCGAGGAACTGATTGCCAAGACCTTCGCCCTTGCTTGCGCCCTTCACGAGGCCCGCAATATCGACGAACTCGAAGACCGAAGGCACGATCTTCTGCGCATGGCTCATCTTCGCGAGCACTTCGAGGCGTTCATCGGGAACCGTCACCACGCCCTGATTGGGCTCAATGGTGCAGAAGCGGTAATTAGCCGCCATGGCCTTCCGCGACTGTGTAACGGCGTTAAAGAGCGTACTTTTGCCCACGTTGGGCAGACCGACGATTCCTGCGCAGAGCATGTTTGGGGGGTGAAGCTACAGTGTAGCGTGCAGGCGGTTTCCGAGGAACCGGATGACGTGCTCCTCGGTGCGTTTGGTGGGGCCGGCGGGGTCGTCGTCGCGGAGCCCGACGGTGAGCACGGAGTGGGGCCGGCCGCCGAGCGGATTCGGCGCGGCGGAATCCGCGGGAAGTTCGATGGTTTCGCAGCGGTTGCCGAAGCAGTGGCGGAGAAAGTCGAAGCGTTCGGCAGGCACGGCGGGGTCGCCATCGAAGCGCAGCGCGAGGATGGAGAGGTTTTCGTCTTCAAGGCGCGTCCGGATGATGCCGATCTCCTCCGGCGATACGTCGATCGACTTGCGGTTCTTCGCGCTGATCGACAGGGGCAGGGAAGGCTGCGAGAGGACGGGCGCGATGACGGACGGGTCGGTCATCATGGCCAGCGCGAAGCCGCCGGTGAAGCACATGCCGATGGCGCCGACTCCAGGCCCGCCGCATTCTTCGTGGGCTTTGCGGGCGAGGGCGCGCAGCCAGTCGACGATGGGGCTCGAGCGGCCGGCGGCCCAGATGTTGAATTCGCGCTGCACGCAGATGGCTTTGCCGAAGGTGCGGAGGACGTAGCCCCGGGTGACTTCGTGATCGGGCGCGCCGGTGAGGCTGGGCATGAAAACCGTGTGGCCCGCGGCGGCGACGCGGTCGGCGAAGCGGATGACGAGCTCATGGATGCAGGGGATTTCGTGGATGACGATGACGGCCGGGCCGGCGCCGCGGCGGAAGACGTGGCGCGTCCACTTGCCGTAAGTGAAGTCGAATTCCGTGTAATTGGCGAGCGAAAACGGTCCGTCGGGCATGATGGGTTATTATCCATCGAATGATATCGGGGCAGGTGGACCGGGGCGAGGCAAGCCGGACGCAGGGAGGCTGGAGGGTCTGGTGGCCGGCCATCGTGATGGCGATGGGCACGCTGCTGAGCTTTCTCGACCGGCAGGTGCTGGCGCTGCTCTCGCCGATGATTCTGCGCGACACGCACATGAACGCGCAGGATTATGGCGAAGTGGTGAGCGCCTTCAGCTTCGCCTACATGCTTTCGACGCCGGTGTGGGGCGCGGTGCTCGATCGCGTTGGCCTGCGCATCGGGCTGACGATTTCGATTGCGATCTGGGCTGTGGCGAGCGCGAGCCATTCGCTGGTTTCGACTTTCCTCGGGTTCGCGCTGGCGCGCGCGGTGCTCGGACTCGGGGAAGGCTCGATGTTCCCGGGCGGATTCCGGACGGCGGCCGATTCGCTGCCGGCCGACAGGCAGGCGCGCGGCGTGGGAATTGCGTACAGCGGATCGTCGCTCGGAACCATCGCGGCCCCGATCCTGATTACGCCGATCGCGCTGGCTTACGGCTGGCGGCCGGCGTTTCTGGTGACTCCGGCCGCGGCGCTGCTCTGGTGGCTGGTGTTCCGCTTCACGGTCGATCCCGCGAAGTTTGCGCGGCACACAAAAGCAGAGAAGATGGTGTTTCCGAACATCGCGGAGAAACGGTTCTGGAGCCTCGTGGCCAGTTACGCGATGGGCGCGCTGCCGGTGGGTGCGATCACTTACATGGCCGCGCTCTATCTTTCGCGCGGGTTCGGCATGACGCAGAAGGAACTGGGGCTGGTGCTGTGGATTCCGCCGGCTGGTCTCGAAGCCGGGTACTTTTTCTGGGGATGGATTTACGACCGCTACGCGCATGACAACGCGCGGCCGGTCTGGCTGTTCAGCCTGCTTTCCGTGCTGGCGTTACCCTGCGCGGCCCTCGGCTGGTTCCACAGCCGGGCCGCGACCATCGGGCTGCTGGCAGCGACGATGTTTGCCTCGGCCGGCTTCATCATCGCGTCTCTCCGGACCGGGACGATGCGCTACGACAGGTCGCAGCAGGGCATGGCGGCGGGGATCGCCTCGGGTTCGTGGTCGGCGCTGGTGGCGCTGCTTTCGCCGGTATTCGGCCGGATGTTCGATGCGCACCTTTACAGCCAGGCGTTCGTGATTGTGGCGTTCACGCCGATGGTGGGAACGGCGGTCTGGTGGGCGCTGACGCGCGTCAGGCAATGACCTTCTTGCGCACGGCGTAGAGAACGATCTCGGCCGTGTTGTGCAGATTGAGTTTCTGCATCAGGTTGTTGCGGTGCGTTTCGACCGTATAGGTGCTGAGCTCGAGCGCGGCCGCGACTTCCTTGTTCGACATGCCCTCGGCGATGAGCTGCAGGACTTCCTTTTCGCGCTCCGTGAGCAGGTCCCAGGAGTCCTGCAGATTGCGCTGCTGCATGTTGCGCATGTAGTCTTCGAGCAGAGTGCCGGTAATCGAGGGGCTGAAGAACGTGCGGCCCTGCGCCACGGCGTGGACCGCGCGGATGAGATCGACCTCCGCCGAGTCCTTCAGGAGATAGCCTTTGGCGCCGGCGTTGAGCGCGCGCAGCAGATAGGTCTCATCGGAGTGCATGCTCAGAATGATGACGCCGGTCGACGGATTGCGCCGCACGATCTGGGCCGTGGCTTCGATGCCGTTGAGGTGCGGCATCGCGATATCCATGATGACGATGGCGGGATTGAGGGCTTCGGCGAGCCGCACGGTTTCGCGCCCGTCGCCGCTTTCTCCGGCGACCTCGAGAGTGGGGTCGCGGGCAATCACGGCGCGCAGGCCCTGGCGGACAATGCCATGATCGTCAGCGAGAAGAATTCGAATGCTGTTCATGCGACTGCCCCTGGTATGACGGCGACAAGCGAGGTGCCGTTTCCGGCGGACGAATCGACGCTCACATGCCCGCCGAGCTGCCGCACCCGTTCCTTGATCCCGACAATCCCGAGCCCCCTGGCCGGCTGCTTCGCGTCGAAGCCTTTTCCGTTATCGCGGACCATGATGGAAAGCAGGCCCCCGCGATTCGCCACTTCCACCCGAATGTCGGTGGCGTTGGCGTGGCGCGCGATGTTGGTGAGAGCTTCCTGCACCACGCGGTAGATGCAGGTGCGCTGCTCGTCGGTGAGATCTTCGAGCGAGCCTTCGAGATTCACGTTGACCGGCACGCCGCACAGCCGCGAATGCTGGCGCGCCTGCCATTCGAGCGCCGCGCCCAGCCCGAGATCGTCGAGCATGGCCGGGCGAAGACCCATGGCGAGATCGCGCACCGAACGCAGGGCCTGTTCGACGATGCGCCGCGTCTGATCGATCTGGAGGCTGACCTTCTCGGGACAGGCGCCGAGCGATTCCTCGAGATTACCGATGCCGATGCGCACGGCGGTGAGAAGCTGGCCGACCTGATCGTGCAGCTCGCGCGAGAGCGAGCGCCGTTCTTCTTCCTGCGCGTGGACGAGCTGCTGGGAAAGATTGCGCAGTTCGTTCTGCGCTTCGAGCACCTCCGCCTGCTGCCGCGCGGCGAGCTTTTCCAGACGAACGATGCGCAGAATGCTGACGCCGGCGATCAGCACGCCGACGATAATGGTGGCCCCGATAATGCGCTCCACGTAGCCGGGCAGGGCGGCCTGGCGCTGGTCGATCTCTTCGCGCCGCTTGCGCATGCTGCCGGCGCTGAGTTCCTCGATTTCGCCCGCCAGATCGAGCGCCGCCTGGCGCCTGGGCAGGACGTTGCTGCGCAGAAAGGCGGAACTGCCCGCGGCGCGCTGGGCGGGCGTCCAGGCGAAAACCGGATCGAGCGAACGCCAGTAGGCGCTCACTTCCTGGCGCATGCTGGCGAAACGCGCGGCGTCCTGCGGGCGGGTCAGGGGCTCGAGGCGCTTCAGATCCGCGGTGGAAGAGGCCTCGAGGCGCCGCAGTTCCGCGCGCGTTGTTGCGGCATCGGCCGAAGGATCCAGCAGATAATCGCGGATCGTGATGGCCGAGATCTGCAGGTCGCTGCGGAGCGTGCCGAGCAGTTCCTCGGTCTCGTGATCGGCTTCCTGGAGCGCCGAGATTCCGGCGTGAATTTCGCTGGCACGCTGGAGAGCGCTGAATCCCGAGAACGCGATCAGGATCACCAGCAGGCCAAAGCCGACAGTCAGCACGGCCCAGATGCGAATCGGTGCCGGGGAACGCTCCATTCCATCCCTGATTGTCGCAGTGTTACTGGGCCTGGGTGATGTGGGCGCGACGGTTCTTCTGCCAGCAGGATTCGTTACTGTCGCTGCAGACCGGACGGTCCTTTCCATAGCTGACGGTCCTGATCTGCGCGCCGGGGATGCCGGAATCGGTGAGGAACGACCTGGCTCGCTGCGCGCGCTGCTCGCCGAGGGCAAGGTTGTAGGCTTCCGAACCGCGCTCGTCGCAATAGCCTTCCACGGTGAGCTTGTAATCGGGATAGTCCCTGAGGATCAGAGCCAGAGTCTGGGCGTCGGAGCGGAGCGCGGCTTCGGCGTCGGGACGCAGGTTGTGCTCGTTGTAATCGAAGTAAGCGTCCTGAATGCGGTCCAGCAGATCCTGGATTCGCGCGCGAGTGGCGGCATCGGGCATTCTGGACGAGGCTGTCTGGACCGGCTGGGACGGTCTTGAAGGCGCCTGCGGCGCAACCGCGGGGCGAGCCGGCGCGGGCTGCGCGGGGGCCGACGCCTGCTCGGGCGGTGCGGGCGGCTTCGCGACAGCAACTTTCTTCGCGCATCCGGCGGCCCAGATGCTCGTCAACACAACGGAACAGATAGCAACTGAGAATTTCATCGTCATATGTGAAATCTCCTTCATGAGAGCGGGGGGGCCGGCTCGGTTGTGATTGGGGATGCGCCGAGCCGGCGCGGGATCCGCGCAAAAATCCCGCTTACCTGTCTTTGAGGTTAATCCGGGAAGTGCGAAAACAGCCATCCCGCCGATACGGTAGCTGCGGGCGCAAAGGACCTGAGCCGGTAGCCGGGCCGGAAACCCGAGCGTCTCATCAAGCGGAGGAGGAGAAATTGACGATGAAGAATATCCGATTCCTCGTGGCTGGTCTGCTGCTGGCGGGCGGTTTGCCGGCGGCCACTCCCGAGCCCGTGCAACAGGTCACTTACGCCAGGGACGTGGCGCCGATCTTCCGGGAGAAGTGCGAATCCTGCCATCGGCCAGGCTAGGGTGCGCCGATGCCGCTCCAGACATATGAGGAAGCGCGGCCGTGGGCCCGCTCGATCCGGCAGCGCGTGGCGACGCGCGAGATGCCGCCGTGGCATCTGGACAAGACCGTCGGTATCCAGCACTTTCTCAATGACCGTTCGCTCACCGACGAGCAGATCGCGACCATCGTGAAGTGGGTGGATGAAGGCGTGCCGATGGGCGACAGGAAGGATCTGCCTCCCGCCAAAGTGTGGCCGGATGATTCGGGCTGGCAACTGGCGAAGGTCCTCGGCCGGCAGCCGGATCTGGTAATCCAGTCGGAGCCATGGACGGTGCCGGCGGTCTCGCAGGACGTCTGGTGGAAGCCGGTTTCCGATGTTCCGATCACCGAAGAACGCTGGGTGCAGGCTGTCGAG
>DASPQQ010000177.1:0-7002 GCA_035624885.1 Bryobacteraceae bacterium
GGGAGAAGACGACCGAGACGGGCGACCGCGCGGAGATCCGGACGCTGCCTGAAGACAGCACGGCGTGGAGCAAAATCGATGCGCGGAGCGAACTCTGCGCCGGTTCGAAGTGCAAACAGTATGAGCGCTGCTTCATCACCCTGATGCACCAGCGGGCGGTGGAAGCGGACATCGTGATCGTGAACCACCATCTGTTCTTCGCGGATCTGGCGGTGCGGCGCGAGGAGATGGCCGCGATTCTGCCCGAATACAACGCGGTGATCTTCGATGAGGCGCATGAGATCGAGGACACGGCGGGGCAGTATTTCGGGTTCTCGGTGTCGAGTTACCGGATTCTCGATCTGCGGCGCGACATCGCGGCGCTGGCGCGGGTAAAGCGGTTCGGGACCGAAGAACTGGACCGGATTCTGATCCGGCTCGAGGAAGTTTCGCTGGCGTTTTTCGGCGCGCTGCCGGGTTCGGAAGGACGCTACAGTTTCAACCAGCGGGCGGAGTTTCTCGAAGAGAATCGCGAGCTGTATCTGGATCTGCTGGGCGGGTTCGATCTGCTGGCGAGCCAGTTGAAGCTGATTCCCGAGGCGCCGGCCGAGATCATTCCGCTCTTCCGGCGGGCGCAGGAGTTGCGCGGGGCGCTCGAGTTTCTGATTGAAGGCGAGAACCCCGGTTTTGTCCACTGGATCGAGCGGCGCGGGAAAGCGACGTTCATTCAGGCGACGCCGATCGATGTGGCGGATGTGCTGCGCCAGCACCTTTGGGAGAAAGTGCAGGCGGCGATTCTGACTTCGGCGACGCTGGCGGTGGCCGGCAGCTTCGACTATGTGAAGTCCCGGCTGGGGCTCGAACACGCGCGGACGCTCATTGTGCCGAGCCATTTCGATTACCGGTCGCAGGCGCTGCTCTATATTCCGAATCATCTGCCGAATCCCTCGAGCCCGGCGTATGTGGCGCGGGCAAGCGACGAGATCGTCAGGATTCTGAGCGCGAGCCGCGGGCGGGCGTTCGTGCTGTTTACCAGTTATCAGCAGATGCGCCAGATCTACGATCGCGTCTCGTTCAGCATCGATTACCCGATGCTGGTGCAGGGGACGGGGCCGCGGATGGCGCTGCTCGATGAGTTCCGCAATACGCCGCACTGCGTCCTGTTTGCGACGTCCTCATTCTGGCAGGGCGTGGATGTGCCGGGCGAGCAACTGAGCTGCGTTATCATCGATAAGTTGCCGTTTGCGGTGCCGAACGACCCGGTCGTGGAAGCCCGCATCCGGAATGTGCGCGAGAGCGGGGGCAATCCTTTTTACGACTATCAGATTCCCCAGGCCGCGATTGCTTTGAAACAGGGGTTTGGACGTCTGATCCGCACGCGCAGCGACCGCGGCGTGCTTTCGCTGCTGGATAACCGCATCACGCAGCAACGCTACGGGCAGGTGTTTTTCGACAGCCTTCCCGATTATTCGTTCTCCATGCGGATTGGAGACGTGGAGAAATTTTTCGATGTTTGAAGTATCGGTGGAACATACTTTTGCCGCGGGACACGCGCTCCGGAATTACCGGGGCAAGTGCGAAAACGTGCACGGGCATAACTATCGCGTGCAGGTGATCGTGCGCGGGGAGAAGCTCGACGAGATCGGCATGCTGGCCGATTTCGTGGTGCTGAAGAAACTGCTGCGCGAGATTGCGGAACCGATGGATCACGTGTTCATCAACGATCTGCCGCCGTTCACGGAGCTGAATCCGACGGCCGAGAACATGGCCTGGTACATCTGCACGAAGATGCAGGAGGGGCTGAAGCTGGCCCATCCCGTTGAAGTAGCGGAAGTGAAGGTCTGGGAAACCGACGTGCAGTGCGCGGTTTACCGGCCGAGATAATTTTCTGCAAAACGAACCCAATTTGGGGACAAACGCGGTCGCTGCCGCCGTTCGTCAGCCCACATCGCCGACAGAGGTACTAGGGGGTGGTGGTGGCTATCCCCTCCCCGTATCGAGTTTCGTTTTGGTGTGTTCCCGCTCCTCAGTTTCTGACCCCGTCGGTCCCTGCGACGGGGGGCTGTCCGTTCGGCGGAACATCGCCCGCCGCCGTCGGAACAGCTCCATCAGCTCCGGGCTGTTCCAGAATTTGTGCTCCTGCGGTTGCCGCAGCGGCTTTGGCATTTTCTTCGTCCTCCTCCAGGATATCATCGGACACGAACCTGACCCAAGGTGAAGAAGCGGGCCACACAGACCAGTTCTCGAAATCCACCATAAGCGCGCGTTCGTCATCCGTGCAGTCACGCACGCTCTTGAAGAGCGTCTTCGCCTCTTCTTTGTCGATAACGAAGCCGTGTGATGGATAGTCGCCAACTAGCCTCCGCAGGATATCCTCATCGGCGTTTTTCCCTTTTTCGAGTAGTCTTTTGCCATATTCCTTGGCGATGGCCATCGAACGGTTGATCTCTCCCAGGTGTACCGGATCGATCTGTTCAGACAACGGCGAAAAGAGCGACTCTGTTAGCTTGGCGGCTATCTCGGAGGCTGTCCGGGCGGTGAGGCGGCCGCCGCTCCCGGTCGTCAAGGAGAGCAGAAAGTGATTAAAGGCGTCTTGAGCGTTTTCGTATAGCGCCGACAAGGCTGTCATCACGGTCAGCCCAGACTCGAAGCCCCACAATTCGTCTTTCTTCGCCATCTGGATATCGAGCGGCCCTATTTCCCCATGATCAGTGAAGACGAGCTCGTTGGCTCCCATCAGTAGCAGCGTGCCCGCGCTCTTGCATGATCCGGACACGCAAATAGTGAACTTTTGATAGTGGTTTTGAATGCACCTCGCGATACGATAGGCAGCGTCAGGGTCCCCACCGTTCGTCACGAGAATCATGAACAGATTCGGCCTAAGCTTCCGGCTCGTAAGCCAGTTGATGATGCGTCGGTCGCGAGGCCGCTCAACGGGCGCGTTGAACAGTAAAATGTCCGCGTCTAGCTCTTGCACGATGCGACGCATCAATGCGGTCGCGTTTGCTGACCAAGCCATTCCGTGACGGATCATACCATGAATTCAGCCCGCTGATTGCGCCCTGGCGGGCGCTCAGGCCCCCCCAGTCGCCGTACGGCCGTTGGGTCTTGCTTACTCGAAGACCGGCGGCGGCCCACCCGGGGTCGCCACCCCAAAACCGCCGCCGGTCTTCGTCCGCCGGCCGAACCCGCCCAGGACGGCCGCCGGGAGCTTTGAAGAAATGAAAAGGCAGGCATGCGGCATGCCCGGTGCCTGCCTGAGGTTCTGATTCCTTACTCGGTCCAGTAAGTCACCAGAAGGCCTTCGCCCGCGACGTCGGCATCGACGGCGTAGTCGGCGAGCTGGATGGAATTCCGCGCGTCCTGGGCTACGACCCAGAAGTTTTCGGAAAACCCTCCGGCTGAGTTGGGCCAGAGGACGCGGGCGACTCCGGAGAGAGTTGCCCTGGTCATGGCGGGAATGCCGAGATACATTTTTCCGGTCAGACCCGGGATCACCTGGACGAAAATCTTCGAGGCGGTGATCGTCGGGTCGGTGGTGAGTTTAACGGGGGTGCCGGGTGTCGGGACGTTGACGCGGCCCAGCGTGTTGATCTGCATAGGATCTCCTCGGTTTCGATGCTAGAGCACACGCTTCGCGGACCCGGCGCGCGGTTTCGGTATGTGACTGAAAAAAGGCGTGATTCAGTTATGAAATTGTCGTGATCGGGCTACCCGGAAACACCCTGCTGAAGATCTCGTCCACATGCCCAAGCTGCCGTTCGAGCGAGAACGTCTCGGCCAGCTTCTCCCGGCCGAGCATCTTCCCGATCGCCGGATCGGCCTCGATCGCGGCCTTGAAATCGCCGTCGTTCTCCCACGCCTCCATGGCGTGCTTCTGAACGGCCGCGTAAGCTTCCTCGCGCAGCATTCCGGCCGCCGCGAGGTCGAGCAGCAACTGGCCGGAAAAGACCAGCCCCCGGGTCATGTCGAGGTTCCGGCGCATGCGCTCCGGATAGACGAACATCCTGTCCACCAGCGAGGTTGTCTTTGCCAGCAGGTAATCGGTCAGGATGGTCGAATCGGGCAGAATCACCCGTTCCACCGACGAGTGCGAGATATCGCGCTCATGCCACAGCGCGATGTTCTCAAACGCCGCCTGCGCATTCGCCCGCACCACGCGCGCGAGGCCGCAGATCTGCTCGCAGGTCACCGGATTGCGCTTGTGCGGCATCGCCGAAGAACCCTTCTGCCCTTTGGCGAAGTACTCTTCCGCCTCCCGAACTTCGGTGCGCTGCAGGTGCCGGATCTCGAGCGCAATCTTTTCGAGCCCCGCGGTCAGTGTCGCGAGCGTCGCGACATAGTGCGCATGCCGGTCGCGCTGCACCACCTGCGAAGCCACCGGCGCCGGTTTCAGGTCGAGCCGCCGGCAGATCTTCGCCTCGATCTCTGGCCCGATATGCGCGAACGTCCCGACCGCGCCCGAAATCTTGCCCACGCGCAGATCTTCCGCCGCCGCTTCGAGCCGCTTCAGGTCGCGCCCCGCCTCTTCGTACCAGATGGCGAGCTTGAGCCCGAACGTGATCGGCTCGGCGTGCACGCCATGCGTGCGCCCGATCTGCACCGTGTCCTTGAACTCGAACGCGCGCCGCTTCAGCACTTCGCGCAGCTGCTTCACGCCTTCGATCAGAATCTGCGAGGCCTGTCGCAGCTGCAGCGCCTGCGCCGTATCGACCACATCCGTCGACGTCAGCCCGTAGTGGAACCAGCGCGAAGCCTCCGGATGCCCGGCCGCGGCCATCGTCTCCGCCACCGAAGTCGTGAACGCGATCACATCATGCCGCGTGGTCTCTTCGATGATGACGATGCGCTCGGGATTGAACCCCGCGTGCTGGCGCAGCTTCGCCGCATCCTCCGCCGGCACGACCCCGACTTCGGCCAGCGATTCCGCCGCCGCCAGCTCCACTTCGAGCCAGCTCTGAAACTTGTTGCGGTCACTCCAGACCTCGCCCATCTCCGGGCGGGTATAACGGGGGATCAAAACGCAAATACCTCGGTCGCGCGCTTCTGTTCGGCGATGACCAGCCGCGGCTCGAGACTCCGTTTGCGCAGCGACTGCTCGGCTCCCATCCGCACAATCGCCGGATGGTTATTGTGTTCGCTCAGGTGTCCCAGAATCAGCGTCTGCACGCCGTTATCCAGGTCGTTTTCAAGGAAGTCGCAGGTATGCGAATTCGACAGATGCCCATGCCGGCTCATCACCCGCTGTTTGACGCTCCAGGGATAAGGCCCGACGCGCAGCATCTCGAGATCGTGATTCGACTCAAGCACCAGCAGCTCGGTCCGCCGGAGGTGCATCTTCACCGAATCGGGCATGTAGCCGAGATCGGTCGCGATCCCGATCCTGATGCCCTCGGCAAGGAAACAGTAGCCGACGGTATCGACCGCATCATGCGGGACCCCGAAGCTCTGGATCGTGATGTTGCCGAAGACCCAGCCGGTGCCGGACTGGAAGAGTTCCACCGGAGGGTTTTCCACATCGTCCCAATCGATCAGCGGAGCCGTCAGACGCGAAACGAAGACCGGCAGCGGCTTGCCTTTCTTCTTTGCATTAGCGCGGGCGCGCGACCGCACCAGACGCGCGAGACCGGCCACGTGGTCGGAATGTTCGTGCGTGATGAGAACCGCGTCGAGATCTTCCGGCGATTCGCCGATCTCGGCCAGCCTCCGCGTCAGGTCTTTCACGCTGAGGCCGGCGTCGATCAGGATCTTTGTCTTCGAAGTGGCCAGAAACGCCGAATTCCCGGTACTGCCGCTGGCGAGAACGCAGAATCTGACCATTGCAACAATTCTACCCGATTCTGTTTCGGGCCTTTACCCCATCTTCGCTTTGATCACGTCGACCAGTTCCCTGACCGCGCCCGCGCTCTTGTGCAGCGCCGCGGTCTCTTCCCCGGTCAGCTGGATCTCATAGATCTTCTCGATGCCCGTCGACCCCAGCTTGCAGGGCACCCCGACAAAGAGGCCGTTGATGCCGTACTCGCCTTCGAGATACGCGGCGCAGGGCAGCACCTTCTTCTTGTCCCTGAGGATCGAATCGGCCATCTCGACCGCCGAAGCCGCCGGAGCGTAGTAGGCGCTGCCGGTCTTGAGATACTTCACGATCTCGGCGCCGCCGTTGGCCGTGCGGCTGACGATCGCGGCCAGACGATCCGCCGGAATCAGCTCGGTGAGCGGAATACCCGAGACGTTCGAGAGCCGCACCAGCGGCACCATCGTGTCGCCATGGCCGCCCAGCACCACCGCCGTCACGTTATCCACCGAAACATTCAGTTCCTGTGCGATGAATGTCCGGAAGCGCGCCGAATCGAGCACACCGGCCATCCCGATGACGCGGTTCTTCGGGAACTTCGAAACCATGTATGCCACCTGCGCCATGGCATCGAGCGGGTTGGTCACCACGATGATGATGGCGTTGGGCGACTGCGCGGCCACCTGTTCGGTGGCGCCCTTCACCACTTCGTAGTTGGCGAGCAGAAGGTCGTCGCGGCTCATGCCCGGTTTGCGCGGGAAGCCGGCCGTGATGATGACGACATCGGAACCGGCCGTCGGGCCGTAATCGTTCGCGCCCGTGATGGTGACGTCGAAGCTCTCGACTGGCCCGGCCTGCAGCAGGTCGAGCCCTTTCCCCTGCGGGATGCCCTCGGCCACGTCCACCAGGACGATATCGCCCAATTCCTTCTTCGCCGCCCATACGGCGCAATTGGCGCCGACGTTGCCGGCGCCAACAACTGTGATCTTATTTCGCAATCGGCTTATTCCTTTCCAACAGCTTAACAGGCTGCTGAAAAAACGGGACAGACAGAACTGGGCAGCCTTTTTCGCCGCGGACTATCGCTCGAAACACGTGACCCGGCCTTGCGAAAAAGGTGCCAGTTTGGTCTGTCCCGGTGTTTTTCAGCAGCCTGTTAAGCTGTTGGAAAGGAATAAGCCGATTGCGAAATAAGATCACAGTTGTTGGCGCCGGCAACGTCGGCGCCAATT
>DASPQQ010000178.1:0-2420 GCA_035624885.1 Bryobacteraceae bacterium
GGGATGAGAACCAGATCTTCCCCATGGACGTCATCAAAAAGCTCGGCCGGCTCGGGTACATGGGGTCCGTCTTTCCCGAACAGTACGGCGGCGCCGGCCTTGGCTACGTCGAATACTCCATCATCATTGAAGAGCTCTCGCGCGTCGATGGCTCGGTCGGCATCATCGTCGCCGCCCACACCTCGCTCTGCTCGAACCACATCTATAAAGCCGGCAGCGAAGAACAGAAGCAGAAGTACCTGACAAAGCTCGCTTCCGGCGAAGCCATCGGCTGCTGGTCGCTCACTGAACCCGAAGCCGGTTCCGACGCCGCCGGCACCCGCACCACCGGGGTTCTCGAAGGCGATTGCTGGGTGCTCAACGGAGCCAAAACCTTCACCACCAACGCCCACTACGCCGATATCTGCGTGGGCATGGCCATGACCGACCGCAGCGCCGGGGCCCACGGCATCTCGGCTTTCATCGTCGAAAAAGACACACCGGGTTTCCGCCCGGGCAAGAAGGAAAACAAACTTGGCCTGCGCGCCAGCGCCACCGGCGAAGTCATCTTCGAGAACTGCCGCCTCACCAGAGATCACCTGCTCGGCAAGCCCGGAGAAGGTTTCGTCGACAGCCTCAGAATTCTCGATGGCGGCCGCGTTTCGATCGCGGCGCTCTCCGTCGGCATCGCTCAGGGAGCCTACGACGCGGCCCTGAACTACGCCAAACTGCGCAAACAATTCGGCCGGCCGATCTCCGAATTCCAGGCCATTCAGCACAAACTCGTCGATATGGCCACCAAACTTGACGCCGCGCGCCTCATGAACTATCGCGCCGCCCGCATGATCGACGCGGGCAGACGCGTCACAAAGGAATCCGCCATGGCCAAGCTCTTCGCCTCCGAACGCGCCGTCGAAATCTGCAACGACGCGGTCCAGATCCACGGCGGCTACGGTTTCATCAAGGATTACCCTGTCGAAAAGTTCTATCGCGACGTCAAGCTCTGCACCATCGGCGAAGGCACCAGCGAAATCCAGCGTCTCGTCATCGGCCGCCAGATCCTCAAAGATTAATGACCCTCCGCGAACTAGCCAAAGCCGCCACCCAAATCGAAAACGGTGGCCCGATCCCTCCTGATCTTCCCGAAGGCGAAGGTCTGATCGTCGGCATCACCGGCCCGCCCGGAGCAGGGAAGAGTTCCCTCGCCGACGCCCTCACCGCCGAATTCCGCAGGCGCGGCAAAACCGTCGCCATCATCGCGGTCGACCCCACCAGCCGCCAGACCCACGGGGCCATTCTCGGCGACCGCGTCCGCATGCAGCGCCATCATGACGATCCCGGCGTTTTCATCCGCTCCATGGCCACGCGCGGCGCGACAGGAGGCCTCGCCCGCACCAGTTCCTCGCTCGCCCGTCTCTTCCGCGGCGCGGGTTACGACTTCATCATCATTGAGACCGTCGGCGTCGGTCAGGACGAAATCGAAATCGCCTCGCTCGCCGATGTCACGCTCGTCGTCCTTGTTCCCGGCATGGGCGACGATATCCAGGCCATCAAAGCCGGCATCATGGAAATCGCCGACATCTTCGTCATCAACAAATCCGACCACGCCGGCGCCGAACAAACCGAACGGGAAGTCCTTGCACAGGAGTCTCTGGACACGCGGCGTGCGCCGCGTCCTGTCCTGCGAACCGTGGCGACCGACGCCACAGGCATCCCTCAACTTGCAGACGAACTCCAGACCCGCCAGAAGCGAGCGCGTGAAGCGCGAGCCACCTGGCGCATCGACCACCTCGGCATTGCCGTCCGCTCCATCGACGAAGCTCTTCCCTTCTACGCCGATCAGATCGGCCTTCCCGTTCTTGCTCGCGAAACGGTGGAACACGAAAAGGTCAAGGTCGCGATGCTCCCCGCCGGAGACGATTCCCGCATCGAACTCCTCGAACCGCTGAACGCTGATTCCACCATCGCGAAATATATCGAGAAACGAGGCCCCGGTCTGCACCACGTGGCCATGAGAGTCCCCAATCTGACGGCCACCGTCGAGCGCCTCAAAGCCGCCGGTGTGAAGCTCCTCAACGAGCCCCGCGCCGGAGCCGGCGGACACATCTACGTCTTCATCCATCCGTCCAGTACCGGTGGCGTACTATGGGAGCTAATTCAGGAGTAGAACTCCTTTATTTCCAGTAGGTTAAATCTGTCTGTGTGCGGAAACTGTACGCGCAACTGTACGGGATCTGTACGAGAGAATCGCGCGTAAGAGGCCGGCAATCAGTGATAAACAAAGTACAGATGGTACGCCACAGCGTCTAGCAGGCTGCTGAAAAACCGGGACAGACAGAACTGGGCACCCTTTTTCGCCGGAGCGCCTCACTGAAAACACGTGATTTCGCACGGCGAAAAAGGTGCCAGTTTGGTCTGTCCCAGTGTTTTTCAGCAGCCTG
>DASPQQ010000179.1:0-3264 GCA_035624885.1 Bryobacteraceae bacterium
CCGGAACCGGAAGCCCGGCATTCTGCAACGTGTTCTTCGCCCAATCCTGCCGCACCGGAAACAGGCGCGCCGAGAGCTGCGCCACCACGATCTTCCCGGGTCCTGCCGATACACCTTCCGCACTCTCGATCACAACGGCCGGCCCTGTGATCTGCAGTTTCCCGGCCGCCGCGCGCTCGCGGTCGATATGCGGCATCACGACGAGGAGACTGGTTCCGGAGTCATATATCGCCACACACTGCCAGCCGCGCGGCGCCAGTACGCCCTGGCCCTCCTCCGCCTGATAGAAGGCCAACTGGTCGGCTAACCCGGGATTGATCGCCACGTCCATCGTCGTGCCGCCCGGAGCGGGTGCGAACCCCGACGGTCCCGCCGTTTCGCAACCGACAAAAGGCACCGTTACGGGCATCCCGTATTGCGCCTGCAACAGGGAGCCGAACACCACAACCAGCAACGCCAGCTTCAAATCGCCCTCCGCCGCCCAGCTTAGCGCGTACCCCGCTGCGCCTGCGGGCCGCCGGTCAATCCAGTTCGATTTCTCTGTTCGCGCTTTTTCGCGCCGACAGGTTATTTCGCGGGTTCCTGGATCGATTCGATGTATGCCGTGAGGTTGCGCAGGCTCTCCTCGAGGCGTTTGGGATTGGACTTGAGGATATCGAACGCATGTCCCCAGGCAGGCATGTCGGGAGTGCCGTGCGCAGGAAGCACCTGTTTGCTGTAAACGGAATCGCGCACGTGCTGAGCCGGGAACTGGCCGCCGTTGCGGGCGCTGAGCGTGGTCAGGTCAGCGGGAGGAATGCGGCGCGATTCCTCGGCCGACTCGGGATCATACATGGAGCCATTACCCTTCGCGTTCTCGCCGTGGCAGACGGAGCAGTTCTGATGGAACAACTCCCTGCCGGCAGCGATGTTGGCGCGTGCATGCGATTTCGCAGCCTGCTGGCTGAAGGCGAACGAGCCGCCGAAGCCAAGCAGAACGGCAAGAGCAACAAGGCAAACCGATTTCATAAGCAACCTCCTTTCCGGGTTCCGGCGAGCGGCTAAACCTCGCCACATGCGGTGGCGCACGTGGATATCCGTTTGGCGGGAGGGGATGATTCGGGAGTGTTTGTAAAGAGATAGCGGGAAATCGCGGAGCGGCGCGGGGGATGCGCGGCCGGCGCTTGCTGCGCGAACAGGCTCAGGGGAAGTCCTGGAAAGCGCACCTTGCGCCCGCGGAGGCAGCGGTTGGCGGCTTTCTTCTCCGGATGTATACTCGCCAGGTGGAACCGGAGCTGTTTGATCCCGTTCCGTGACCAGACACAAAAGCCTCAAGGAGTTCCAATTGACCACACCACAGAGTGCACCATTCGAGGCGCAGAGCTTCCGCGCCGACCGGGGTTTGGCGATGCACGGCGCCATCATGCTGCTGCTCGGGCTGCTTTCCGGTTTCAGCCCGCTCTTTGCCAGGGCGAAGATCGCGGGGCTCGAAGCCCACAATATCGGCGTCATTCAGGGCACGCTGCTCTTCGCCATGGCCGCCGTCTGGCCGTTGTTTGGCCGCGGGGGCGTGGTCACGGCGGCGCGGTACTGCGGGCTGATCGGGCTCTATGCCAACTGGCTGGGCGCGCTGCTCTCGGCCATGTGGAGCGCGAAGGGGATGTTTCTCGTCAATGGCTCCTCGATGCCGGACGGCGCCGCGCCCTGGATGGAAACGACGGTCGCGGTGCTTCTGAATCTGTCGATCCTGGTTGTCGTGATGTGCGTGCTGATGCTGGTGGCGGTGGCAAGGAAGCGCGAGAGCTGAACCCGTCGATCACCTGCGCAGGAAGCTCAACAGGAAACAGGCGGCGGCCACGATGACAATCAGCGGCCCGGTCTCCCGGTGCAGCCAGGAGGCCAGCGAGATTCCCACTATGGTCGCCGTAATGGCGATGGCAACGGCGACCGCCAGCATGGAATTCAGGCTGCGCGCCACGCGTTTCGCTGTCACGGCGGGAATGATGATCAGGGCTCCCATGAGGAGCACCCCCAGGTAGCGCAGGCCGAGTGCGATGGTCAGTGCGAACGCCTCGAGATAGAGGAGGTCGAGACGACGCACCTGGATCCCGGCGGTTCGGGCCACGTCGGGCGAGACCAGCATGACAACCAGCTTGCGCCGCTGCGTCACGACGAACGCGGTCACCGCGCCGGACGCGGCGAGGCCGAACAGAATCTCGGGCCAGCTCAGAGCGCCCGGATTTCCGAAGAGCGCGTCGATGAGTTCTTCTCCCGAGGTCATCAGGCTGCCCACCGCAAGCGCCGTCGAGAAGAGAACTCCGATGAACGCTTCCGCGCTGATCCCCGCCTCGCTTTCCACGACCCAGACCAGAAGCGCACCCACGAGCAGCATGGCCGCGGCGCCGAGCAGGGGGCTGAAATGGAGCGCCAGAGCGATTCCGAGGCCGGGAAGGGCGACGTGCGACAGCGCGTCCGCCGCCAGAGCCATGCGCCGCATCACGGCGAAGCAGCCGATCAGGCCCGCGGCGACGGCCATCATGATCGAAAGCAGAAAGACCTCAGTGCTCATGGACGTGATACCCCCACTCGGTTCCATAGATCCCGGCGAGCGTCTCGCCGGTCAGCACCTGCCTCGGCGGACCGAAGAACGACTGCCCGTGCCCGAGACACAGGACATTGGTGGCGTAGCGGAAGATGACCGAAAGCTCGTGGGAAATGAAAAGAACCGTGAGACCTTCCTTCTCCTGCAACTGGTGCACGAGCCGGTTCAGGTGCTTCTGACCGGGCGCGTCAATCCCGGCGGTGGGCTCATCGAGCATCAGAACCGTGGGATCGCCGAGAAGAGCGAAGCCGATGAGCAGACGCTGGAACTGGCCGCCGGAGAGCGTTCCGATCGGGCTGCGGGCCACTTCGGGGGGAATCCCGACCAGGTCGAGAATCTGCTGCAGGCGAGCGCCCGCATCAGCGGGCAGATTCTCGCGGGCCATCAGGAAATCCATGCCGGTGATCGGGACATCGCGGTCGATATCGAGCTTCTGCGGCACGTATCCGATGCGCACTTGAGGCGCCCAGCGGACGGCGCCGGTGAATGGAAGCGATCCAATCAGAGCGCGGAAGAGGACGGTTTTTCCCGCGCCGTTCGGGCCGATGACGGCGAGCGAAGTTCCCTGCTCCACGCGGAAACTCAGATCCGTCAGGACCTGGGTCTTTCCAAGGCGGACGGAGAGGCGATCGACCTCGAGGACATTGCTCATTGCTTCACGTCAGTCTCTCAGCAGGTATCAT
>DASPQQ010000180.1:0-12685 GCA_035624885.1 Bryobacteraceae bacterium
CAGGCTGCTGAAAAACACTGGGACAGACCAAACTGGCACCTTTTTCGCCGTGCCGAATCACGTGTTTCCGGCAAACCTCTCAGCGAAAAAGGCTGCCCGGTTCTGTCTGTCCCGGTTTTTCGCAACCCTCTTAGAACACGATGCGCGCCGCCAGTTGCCCGAGCCGGGAGTTCAGACTGACGGACGTGTACTGCCCGAACGTCGTCGAAGTAATGGTCGCGAGCGCCGTGGCCGAGGTCGCCGTGGTCTGGAAGGCGTGGAGGTTGAAGATGTTGTAGAACTCTCCACGCAGCTGGAACATGACCTTCTCGTTGATATGGAAGTTCTTGTAGAGGTCCATATCGAAATCGGTCTGGCCGTTCAGCCGCAGGTAATTGCGGGGCAGCGTGCCGAAGTTGCCCACCAGCGGCTGCGAAAGGCCGAGCGAGAGCGCGTAATTGCTGATCGCCACGCCGTTCACCGCCGTGGTGCCGGTGTAAGCGCCCGCCGAACCGGCCGGCACCGGATTGAAGCTCGTGACCGGTCCCGAGGCGTTCGGGCGATCCACGTTGTTGCCGGTCCCGAGATACTGCAGCGGATCGGTCATGCCGCCCACCGTCGCGCCCGCGACCACGTTCGTGGGAGGGCCGCTGTGGTAAGTGCTGATGCCGGCGAACGCCCAGCCGCCCAGCAGAAGACGCTCGGCCGCATTCTTCGAGTGGACGAAGAAGGGCATTTCCCACGTATGCGTGACCGTCAGCACGTGGCGCAGATCGAACTGGCTGTCGCCGCGGTTGTTGTGGTTGTCGTTCGGGTTCTGCTGCGCCGGCGTATCGTTGAGCAGAACGCCCAGCACGTCGGAGCTGTCGTCGATCGAATGCGACCACGTGTAAGCGAGGTTGGCGAAGAAGCGCTCGCTGAAGCGCTTCTGCACTTCCACTTCGAGGGCGTTGAATTCCGAGTTGGCGGAGCTTTCCACGTAGTTCACCGCGTTATAGCGCGGATCGTAGCGGTTGCTGTAAGCCGTCGCGTTGCCGTTCAGGCCGGCGACCGCCGAGGTGAACTGGCTCAGGCGCGCGATCTCATCCGCGTAACTCGTTGCCGGGGCCGGCGGGTTCGCGATCAGGTTGATCGGCCGGGTGCGGGTCAGGTAAGTGCCATGCGTGCCCACATAAGTGGCCTTCAGGACCAGGTTATTCGCGAGCTGGCGCTCCACCCCGAAGCTGCGCTGTTGCACCATCGGATCGCGCAGGTTGACCGCGATCGCCGGGCTGATCGCTCCGAAGTTGAGAGCGGTCGGGCTGAACGACCCCACCTGCTGCTCCGTAATCTGCTGCAGAGCCGCGGTGCCGGCGGCGAAATCGGCCCAGCTGTTCTGGCCCGTGAAGTTGCCGACGCCGGAAAGCGACGCCGTATAGATCAGCGGCGGCAGGAAGCGCTGGTTGGTGATCGGGTTGAGGAAGATGAAGTCATACGCGTAGCCGAAGCCGGCGCGGATGACGGTCTTCTGATCGCCGAAAGGCTGGTAAGCGAAGCCGAGGCGCGGCGCCCAGTTGTAAGTGCTGTTGAACGACGGGTGCCCGGTCTCGAGTAATCCGAGAGGACCCGGACCGGAAGCGCCATAAGATCCGCTGTTGTTGAGATACAGGTTCGAAAGCCGGTTCTCTGTCTCCGTCGGTCCGCCGGAGAATTCAAGCCGGACGCCGATGTTCATCGTCAGATTGCGCGCGATTCTCCAGTCATCCTGCGCGAACGCGAAGGCATTCTGCACACGGTTGTCGCGCACCGAGTTGCCGAAATCCTGCGAGTAAGCGCTGGGCTCGCCGGCGGCAAATGCGGCCCAGTTGGCGAAGGTGTAAGAACCGCGGAAGTTATTGTCGAAAAAAGAGTCGGCTTCGAGGTGATAGAACTCGAAGCCTGTCTTGATGGTGTGAGTGCCCTTCGTGATGCTGAAATTGTCGGTGTACTCATAGGTGCGCTGCTCGCGCCCCTGCGGCAGATTGCTGGCGACGCCCAGCCCCGTCACCGAGCCATCGAGAAATGTCAGCGATGGTCCGAGCGGATAGGGCGTCTGGATCGGGAAGTTCGGCTCGCTCTGGCCGAAGCCGAAGCGGAACTCGTTGACGGCGGTGAAGCCGAAGGTGTGGGTTTCGGCGAAGGTCGCCTGCCGCGGATGGTTGGTGCTGCTCGCGCCGAAGTACGGCAGGTTGCTGCTGAGGAAGGTGTTGCCGCTCGTAGAAGCGCTGGAATTGTAGACGGCGTAGCGCATCCACATCAGGTCGTGCGGGTTGAGCACGAAATCGCCGCGCTCGGCCCACTCATACGTGTTGGTGGTGTTGGGCGCGACCTCGGAGAGCGTTCCGGTCGGCGAGGTCGGCACCTGATACTGCTTGAGCAGCGCGAGAGACGTCGGGTCCATAACCTGCGCCATCATGGCCGGCGTCGGCACGTTGGCGATCACCGCCGTTCCGACGCCGCGCTTCTTGAGTCCCTCGTAGTCGGAGTGCCAGAAGATGCGGTTGCGCCCGTGAATCAGCCGGGGGACGATCACCGGTCCGCCGACTTCAAACCCCCAGGTATTCTGGCGCAGGATGCTGGCCTGACCCGTGCGGTCGAAGAACGACCGCGCGTCGAGCACGTTGTTTTCGAAGTATTCGTAGACTTCGCCGTGCAGGTCGTTGGTGCCGCTCTTCGTGATATAGAGGACCTGCGAACTGGCGTTGCGGCCGTACTCCGCGCTGAAGTTGTTGGTGATGACTTTGACTTCCTTGATCGAGGAGAAGTTCAGCGGGCCGAGCACCGTGCCGGTCACGCTCACGTCGGTCGCGGTGATGCCGTCGACCATGACGTTATTCGCACGGCCGCGTCCGCCGTTGGCATTGAAGGAGCCGGTACCGAGATACGGGTTGTTCTGGGAAACCGGAAAGACGCCCGGCGCCGACAGCGCGAAACGGTTCGGATCGCGCGTCACGGGAATCTCCTGCACGGCCTGTCCCGTGAACGACGTCTGTAACTGAGCGTTTTCGGTATCGATCTGAGCAACGGCCGAAGTGACCTCAACCACCGCGCTCGCCGGTCCCACTGGAAGCCTGAAGTTGACGGCGGCAATTTCGCCCGTCTTCACCTCGGTCTGCGCCTGCTGAGCCGCAAAGCCCGCTGCTTCGGCCTTCACGCTGTAATGGCCGATGCCCAGCAGTTCGAACGCGAACTCACCGGACGGCCCGGTAGTCTCGGTACGCTCCTGCCGGGTTTCCATGTTCGTCAGCGTCACTTTTGCACGGCTGACTGCGGCGCCGGACGCGTCGGTCACGGTTCCGCGAAGATCGCCTGTAATCTGGGCTTCCATGCCGAAACCGGTCAGGACAGCCAGACAGGCCAGAGCGAATCCTCTTTGAAAGATCATCGCTAAATCCTCCCCGGTTGACGGTTTAGATTTGCCTTCCGTATGATTTTATACTCTTTCCCGTCCCGTTTCGGAACAGTTTCATGCAAAAAAATAACGGCGCAGACATTTTCTGCCTGCGCCGTTGCGGTTACCGGGTTCAGAAAACCGGGCCGCTTGGCAGGCTGCTGAAAAACCGGGACAGACCAAACTGGCACCTTTTTCGCCACGCCAAATCGCGCGTTAGCAGTCGGGGCCTGCGGCGAAAAAGGCTGCCCAGTTCTGTCTGTCCCGGTTTTTCAGCAGCCTGTTAGAACCGCAGCGAACCCTTCAGCTCGATAAAGCGAGGCGAGCTGCCGGCGCCGACGAACGAGCCGAGAAGGCTCGTCGGCGGACCGACTGCCGCGATCGTGGTGCCGAACAACGGATTGGAAATGTCGTTGACCGGCTGGTCGAAGTTCACGTGGTTGAACAGGTTGTAAGCCTGCATTCCGAACGAGAACGTGAGACGCTCCCGGATCTGGACTTCCTTCATCACGGCGAGATCGACGTTGAAGAAGTGCGGACCATAGACGGTGTTGCGTCCGAGCCTGCCGAACCCGGTTGGCGCACCGCTGGCGGTGTTAGCCGCGGCTGGCGCGAACTCGGCAGTGGTGAGGCAGGGAGTATCGACCGCATTGCCACACGTCGCCGGGACGCGACTGATGGCCGAAGCGAAGATTGGTCCGCCAAAGTTGAACGGAACGAGCGCACCGGCAGCACTGTTGTCCACAATCGTGAACGGCAATCCGCTGCGCAGGAACCAGTTGCTGGCAATTGTCCAGCCGCCGAAGATGCGGTTCTGACCCCACTTGAACCCGAGGTGACGCAGGACATCGTTTTGCACGAAACTCGCGCTGAAGTAGTGCCGGACGTCATAATCCGAACTCGCGTAGTTCTGTGCGACATTGTGCGGATTCTCGATGCTGCTGATGCTCTGATCGGTGGCAAGAATGCTGAACTGCTCGTTGGAAATGCCGCCGTTGGAAACATCGTCAAGCGCATGGCTCCACGTGTAATTGGCCGTGAAGGTCAGTCCCTCGCGCATGCGTTTCTGCAGGGAAAGGGTCAAGCCGTTATAGCTCGCCACTCCGGCCGAAAGGTACTGATTGACGAGGCCGAATGCGGCATTGGGTGCCGTAGTCGGCAGGCCGACGAAACCGCTGGTGCAAACGCTCGTGGGGCAGTAGGCGTTGAGTCCCTGGTCGGAAACCGGGAGGTGATAGCCATGCATGCCGGAGTAGTTGGCCGAGGCCACCGTGCCCCAACCCAAAGCCTGCTGGACTTCAAAGTTCCACTTGTAGTACGTCGGCTGGTAGAAGGTATTCGGGAACGAGTTGATATTGGGGGCGGAGAAACCCGGAACCGACGCCGAAATGGAGTTGAAGGTGCCGCCCGATTTGAACTGAGACAGCAGTGCCTGATTGGCCTGAGCCGCGGTCGTAAACAGGCTGCCGGCCACTCCGGGAGCAATGAGGCCGTTCGGATTACCAAGGAAGAAGGCGTTGAAGCCCGGCGAATTGAAGGCAGCGTTTTCCGTCAGACCGCCGGGAATCTGGTCGGCGAAGATGCCCGCGCCGGTACGAACCACGGTGTTGTCGTTGTGGAAAGGCTTCCACGCAATGCCGAGCCGCGGCTCGATCACGATCGCCTGTGTGTTCGCGAAGGCGTCCTTCTGGTTGGAGAGCATCAGCTGGTCATACGGTATATTGGCCGCGTTCGGGTTCGCCGCGCCGGTAAAAGCCGTGGGAAGCCGGGAGAAGCAGCTCGCATCGCAGGTCGGATTGGCGTAGTGCTCGAATCGCAGATTCATCGAAACCGTCAGGTGGTCCGTCACTTTCCAGTCGTCGACCACGTAGCCGCCGAGGGTATTGAGCCGGATTGATTCTTCAGCTGACGTGGGGAATGCCTGATTGAGTGAAGTAGCCGGGCCGCCTCCGTTATAGAAATCCTGCACGCTGGTCGTGATTCCGCCGTAGATCGGGCCGCCCACTCCTCCAAAGTCCAGATCGGTGATCGTCTCGTGGATCCAGTTGACGCCCGCGCGGAACGTATGCCGCCCCATCACGTGGGACAGGTCATCACTGACCTGATACTGGAAGACGCGCCGCCCTTCCGGAAAGTAGAAGTTGGTCGGGGGAAATGCCGGTTCCGCATACGCGCCAATCCCGGTGAACGCATTGCCGGAGAACCCGAGAAACGTGGGCAGCGCGGCAAGCGCACCGGTCGGGTTCGAGGCAACGAACACCGCGGCATAGAACAGCGACGAGGCGTTGAACTGGTTCACCGTGTTCGGACCGAAGATGTGATTTTCGGCGATCTGCGCCGACATCTGCGGCTGGTTGCTCTGCGCATTGAATGTGGGTCCGAACGGGCTGGTGAAGGTAGGCTGGAATCCGCTGTCGCGCCACACCCGGACGTATGCGTGATCCTTGTCGCTGAAGTTGTGATCGACGCGTCCAGACCACTGATATTCCTTGTTCAGATTCGTCGGCGTGGTGCGGAACTCATAGGCGCAGGGGACACCGGCGGCGAGCGGGTCGAAGCCCTCCGGGCAGCCGCCGCCCTCGGACTGCGGGACCGGTGTTGCCGTCGCATTGAACGGGTGATTGTAAATCGCGAAGACCTGGTTGTAGAAAGGAATTTCCGAACTCCGGCCCATGGCCGCGAGATTCGCCAGCGTGGCGGACTCAAACTGCGGGCTCGGCACCAGTGATTCGTTGGCGGCAGTCGGCAAAAGGTTGCGCACGCCCTCGTAATCCGCATCGAAAAACGTCTTGTTCTTCCAGATCGGTCCCTGCGCGCCTACCGCCCACTGATTGTAATTATTGAACGGCGTCGGCAGTCCGGCGAGGTTGCTGAAGAACTGGTTGGCGTTCATGGCGCGGCCGTTCCACATGTAGTTCGCGTTGGCGTGGAACTGGTTGGTGCCAGACTTCGTGATGTAAATGATCTGGGAACCGGCATACTGCCCGTACTGCGCCGAATAGCCATTCGTGATGACGTTTGCTTCCGCAATGTCATTGGCGCCGAGCAGAAGGTTCGATGCGCCGCTGTTATTGATCCCCTGGAACGGATCGTTGAAGTTCTGGCCGTTGATACTGAACAGATTCGAGATGCCCGGCATACCGTCGGCGACAAAGTTGCCATAACCGGCCTGCGTGTTCATGACAACACCGGGGGCCGTCTGCGCCACATAGGTAATATCGCCGCCGGGATTGGGCAGGTCGCGAATGGTGTCGGCGCTGAACGTCGTCTTGGTGTCGGCATTCTCGGTCTGAAGCACGGAGGTCGTCTCGACCACGTTCACGGTTGTCGCGGCCCCGGCGAGGACGAGCTGCACGTCGACAGCGGTTGGCTGGCCCGCCGAGACCGTGATGTTCCGGCGCTCCTGCGTCTGGAATCCGCTGGCCGCGATCGTAACCGTGTATGTTCCCGAAGGCAGGAACGCGAAACGGTAGGTTCCATCGGAACCGGTGGCCGCCTTCTGCGTTACATTCGTCCCGGTGTTGACGATCGTCACGGCGGCATTGGGGACGTTCGAGCCCGACGGATCGGTAACCGTTCCCGTGATGTCGCCGGTCGTCAGCGACTGCGCGAACAGCGACGCACAGAAAACGCTCATCAGTGCCGCGCCGCTGAAAAGACCTGAAAATCTCCTGAACATCCGCTGCTTCCCCTTCGTTTGCGCTTGCTGCCGTCCCGCCGGCGATAGCCGCGTCGGACGGACCAACCCCGTTACTGCGGCGATTTTGGTACCGCGCGCTGCTCTGTTTGTTCCCATTTATGTCTGGCTCCCTCTCTTCTTTTTGTTGACGCGGCCCGGTAAAGCCGGTCAATCGCTGGGGCGTGAGCGTGCACGCCTCCTTCCAATCAGCCGATAAACACAACTGTCATAATTACAATCAGTTGCAGCGTCCGGCAGGATCTTCCTCTATGACATCGCAGATGATCCAGCTACCGGGGCTCCAAATCTATACAAAAAATCATATTTAGTTCGCACGGTAAAGTTGCGCCGCCGCGCTGAGCACGAGCGCGTCATTTCCCGTGTTACCCGTAATCTGCAGACTTTTCGGCAAACCGGCACCACTGCGCGGAATGGAGACGGCGGGGAAGCCCAGTACGTTGAAGGGCCGCACCAGACGGGTGCAGGCGACGCGGACCTGCTGGCTGTTGACTGCCGGATCGTCGACGCGCGGTGGCTCAATGTCGACAGTGGGCAGGATGAGGACGTCGTATTTCTTCCAGAATTCCTGCCATTCCTCGCGAATTTCCGCGCGCCGGCGCTGCGCTTCGAGATACTCGACGGCGCTGACCTGGAGGCCGGCTTCGATGAGCCCAAGGACGTCCGGGCCGATCTCGGCCCGCCGGTCGAGATACGGCGCGAAGACAGAAGCTGCTTCAGCGAGCAGGATGAGTCGGCCGATGGCGTTAACCTCTTCGAGGTCTGGCGGCGTATCGCAGATGCGCAGATTCTGCGCGTTCGTGAGCGGGAGGTCCATGACGATGGCCGCGTCTTCGACCGTGCGCGTCATGGGCCCGGCGTGATCGAAGGAGTCGCCGAGCGGCATGAGGCCGCGGCGATTGACGAGCCCGAAGGTGGGCTTGAATCCGACGCAGCCGCAGAATGCCGCGGGGATACGGATCGAGCCGCCGGTGTCAGAGCCCATCGCGAAGAAGACCATGTCAGCGGCGACGGCCGCGCCATTGCCTCCGCTCGAGCCGCCCGGGATTCGCGTGGGATCCTGCGGATTGCGAACCGCGCCGAAGTGCGGATTGTTGCTCGTGATCCCGTAAGCGAGTTCGTGCAGACCGGTCTTGCCCATGAGCACCGCGCCGCGCTCGCGGAGCTGCTCATAGACCGCGCAGTCACGCTCGGGGATGTAATCGGCGAAAAGTTTTGAGCCGCAGGTGGTGCGGATGCCTTTGGTCTCGAAGTTGTCTTTGAGCGCGAAAGGGATGCCGTGCAGCGGGCCGCGATCGATGCCGCGCGCGAGTTCCTCGTCGGCCTGGCGGGCCTGCGCGCGCGCGACGTCCTCCGTAATGGTGATGAAGGCGTTGAGGCGCGGCTGTTCGGCTTTGATGCGGCGCAGCGATTCCTCGGCCAGCTCGACGGCAGAGACTTCGCGGGCGCGCAGCTTCCTGCCGGCTTCAGTGATAGTCATAGAGAGTGCCTCGGGATGTCATTTTCGTCTATGGGACATTGCGGAGCGAGTTCTCGGGCGAGTACGCGCGCCTGCTGCGCGCCAATGCCGAGTTTCTCGGCAAGGCGACAGTGCGCGGATCGATTTATCGCGTGGCCCATTATCCCGGGTTTCGCGAGGAGCCGGCGGGCGTGGTGCAGGGCGAGATTTACCGGCTGCGCGATGCCTCGATTCTCGCGCGGCTCGATGATTACGAAGGCGAGGAGTTCGAGCGAGTGAGGATTGGCGAGTGGTGGATCTATCGTTACAAACGTGCGGTGAGCGAGGAGCAAAGGATTGAGTCAGGGGATTTTCTCGAAGCGTCTGCCAGGTGAACTGAAGCCCAACGCGATGGCGGAGCTGCTGGCGCGGAAGAAGCCGGCCTTCGATCTGACGGAGTCGAACCCGACGGTCGCGGGGATCGAGTACCCGGCTTCGATTCCGCCCTATCAGCCGGAGCCGTTCGGGTTGCTTTCGGCGCGCGAGTGTATCGCGCGCGAGTATGGCGCGCCGGTGGATCGCGTGGTGCTGACGGCATCGACGAGCGAGGCGTATTCGTGGCTGTTCAAGCTGCTGTGCGATCCGGGCGATGAGGTGCTGGTGCCGCGGCCGTCGTATCCGCTGTTCGAGTATCTGGCGGCGCTCGAGTCGGTGAAGGTGTCGCACTACAGCCTGTTCTATGACCACGGATGGCACATCGACTTCCACACGGTGCGGCGCACGGAGCGGACGAAAGCGATCGTGCTCGTGAACCCCAACAACCCGACGGGCCATTTTCTCAAGCGTCATGAAGTGCCGGAACTGGTGGCGCTGGGGCTGCCGATTATTTCCGACGAAGTGTTTCGCGATTACCTCATCGAGCCGGCGGCTGATGGCGTGCAAACGCTCGGCTCGATTGAGGTGGATCTCGTGTTCACGCTGAACGGGCTGTCGAAGACCGTCGGGCTGCCGCAGATGAAGCTGGGGTGGATGGTGGCGAGCGGGGCTCGCGCGGCGGAAGCATTGCATCGGCTTGAGATCATCGCCGATACCTATCTTTCGGTCGGGACTCCGGTGCAGCTGGCTTTGCCCGAGCTGCTGAAAATGCGTGAGCCGGTGCAGGCGCAGATCATGGCGCGGGTGAAGGAGAACCTGGCGTTTCTGCGATCGACGCGGCTGCGCGTGCTCAACGTGGAGGCAGGCTGGTACGCCGTCATCGTCCACGATGAGGACGCGGCGGTGACGCTGCTGCGCGATCACGGCGTACTGGTGCAGCCGGGTTACTTCTATGACTTCGAGAAAGCCGGTTACCTCGTGGTCAGTCTGCTAACGCGGCCGGAGGTTTTCCGGGAGGGTATCCGAAGACTTCTACGCGCGTGAAGCCTTCTTCAACGGTCGGCGGAACCAGCCGCAGGGTCATGGCTTCGAGCACGTGCGGCGGCACGATGCGATGGCGCGCGGCGTTGCGCGCCTGGCAGACTTCGAGCGGCACGTCGAAGTAAACGGCTTCGATTTCGCAATCGTGCTCGCGGGCGATTTTGATCCAGTGGGCGCGGTCGGCGAGCGACAAGTTGGTCGCGTCGATGTACGTTACGGGGCGCTGCAGCGCGAGGCGCTGCAGAAGCAGATACTGCGCTGTCGCGAAGACCATCGGGTGGATGGTCTGGTCGTCTTCGTTATCCGCGAGCTGGAGCCGGATGGCGTCGCTCGAGATGGCGTTGGCGCCCAGTTTCCTGAAGTAGGTCGACTTGCCGGAGCCCGGCAAGCCGACCGCGATCACGATCTTCAAATGACGTAACGGCCCGCGTTGAGAAGCCGTGTCGCGATGCGTTCGCGGATGGCGATGCTGTCGACCGGATCGTATTTGGCGAAGCGGCGCAGGATGGTCATGTTGGTGCGGAGCGCGTCGCCTTCCGAGCACGCCGCGAGCACGGGACGGGCGAAAGTTTCGATGCGCGCCATCGATTCCTGCTGGAGCACGGCCGAATAGTCAGCGCCCTGCCCGGTCTTTTCGACCCGCAGTTTGGTCGACTCCATGGCAAAGGTTTCCATCAGGACATCGGCGATGCCGGCGAGGACTTCCTGTTTCTCTTCGAGCGCAGTGCCGTATTTCTCGAACGCCACACCGAGCAGGAAGAGGCCGATTTTCTTGGCGTTCTGGACGATATCGGCCTGCACCGGGCCGGAGAGAATTTCGGCCTGGAGAGCCTTCGCGGCTTTGACCAGACCGAGGCGGCCCTGCTGGGCGCGCTTCAGCATCGTGCCCGGGATGAGAAGGCGGTTGATTTCGTTGGTGCCTTCGAAGATGCGGTTGATGCGCGAATCGCGATAGGCGCGCTCGACCGCGTAATCCTGATGGAAGCCGTAGCCGCCGTGGACCTGCACACCTTCATCGGTGACGTAATCGAGCACTTCCGAAGCGTAGACCTTGATGATGGAGCACTCGGCGGCGAATTCCTCGACGGCTTTCATCATGCGTTTCGCCGCGCCCGGTTCATCCCACGTGAATCCCTGCAGATGCGAATCGATGAGGCCGACCACGCGGTAGATCATCGATTCGGTGGCGAAGATGCGGATCGCCATTTCCGCCAGCTTGTGCCGGATCATGCCGAACTCGGAGATGGTCTTCCCGAACGCTTTGCGCTGCTTCGCGTAGGCGAGGCAGATCTGCAGAACGTTCTTCGAGCCGCCGACCGCGAACGGACCGAGTTTGAGACGGCCGAGGTTGAGGACGTTGAAGGCGATGATGTGGCCGCGGCCCGGTTCGCCGAGCAGGTTCTCCGCCGGCACTTTGACGTTATCGAGAAAGACGGCGGTGGTGGAACTGCCCCGGATCCCCATCTTCTTTTCTTCCGCGCCGGGATTGACGCCTGGGAATGCTCGCTCGACGAGGAACGCCGAAAACTGTTCACCGTTGATTTTGGCGAAGACCGTGTAGAGGCCCGCTTTGCCGCCGTTCGTGATCCACATCTTCTGGCCGTTGAGCGTGTAATAAGTGCCATCGGCGGAGAGATCCGCGCGGGTCTTCGTCGCGAGAGCGTCCGAGCCGGCCTGTGGTTCGGAAAGGCAGTAAGCTCCCACTAACTCGGCGGTCGAGAGTTTGGGCAGATACTTCTGCTTCTGCGCGTCGGTGCCGAAAAGCAGCAGCGGCAGCGTGCCGATGCCGGCATGTCCGCCGTGCCATCCGGCGAATGAGCCTTCCCCGGCGAGTTGTTCGGCAACGACCATGACGCTCGCGAGGTCCATGCCCATGCCGCCGTACTGCTCGGGCGTGAGAACGGACTCCAGTCCGAGCGCGGCGGCCTTGCGCAGGATCGCGACGGCGAGATCCTTGTCGCCATGCTCGATGGCTTCGGTGTGGGGCGCGACTTCCTTTTCGAAAAACTCACGCGCGGTGCGGGCGATGGCGCGGTGTTCTTCGGTGAGATCTTCCGGAGTGAAGACGTCGCGGGGCTGCTCGTCTTCAATCAGGAAGGCTCCGCCGATTCTGGCTTTGGTTTCGGTTGCGGTTGCCATGTCAGTCCGTCTCCTTTAATCAATGCGCTCAAAAATCCCGGCTGCGCCCTGGCCTCCGCCGACGCACATGGTGACCATGCCGTAGCGCGCTTTGCGGCGCTCCATTTCGCGCAGGAGCGTAGCGGTGAGTTTGGCTCCGGTGCAGCCGAGAGGATGGCCGAGCGCGACGGCTCCGCCATTGACGTTGACGATATCGGGATTGAGGCCGGCCACGCGGATGACGGCGAGCGCCTGCGAGGCGAAAGCTTCGTTGAGCTCGATGACGCCGAGGTCTTCCATTTTGATGCCCGCGAGCGCGAGCGCTTTCGGGATGGCGACGACGGGCCCGATGCCCATGATTTCGGGCGGCACGCCGCCGGTGGCGAAGCTGACGAAACGCGCCTTCGGTTTGAAGCCGTACTCCTTCGCTTTCTTCTCCGACATGACGAGCGCCATGGCCGCGCCATCGGAAGTCTGCGAAGCGTTGCCGGCGGTGACGGTGCCCTGCGCGTGGAAGACGGGCTTCAGTTTGGCGAGGGCTTCGAGCGAAGTATCGGCGCGCGGACCTTCGTCCTTGTCGAAGATGGTCTCGTTGATTTTGGGCTGCGTGCCGCCGTTGAGCACGGCA
>DASPQQ010000181.1:0-5382 GCA_035624885.1 Bryobacteraceae bacterium
GTCGAGGTCGGTCATCAGGAACACCGGCGTCTGGAAGCGCTCGGCGATATCGAAGCTTTTCGCGGCGAGTTCGAAACATTCAGCCGGGTTCGCCGGGAAGAGCAGGATGTGTTTGGTGTCGCCGTGCGAGGCGTAGGCGCATTCGAGGATGTCGCCCTGCTGCGTGCGTGTTGGCATGCCGGTGGAGGGGCCGACGCGCTGCACGTCGACAATGACGGCGGGGATCTCCGCGTAGTAGGCGAGGCCGAGCAGTTCGTTCATCAGAGAGATGCCGGGGCCGGCGGTGGACGTGAAAGCGCGGGCGCCGTTCCAGGACGCGCCGATCACCATGCCGATGGCGGCGAGTTCATCTTCGGCCTGGATGATGCAGTAGTTGGCGGCGCCGGTTTCCGGATCCTTGCGGTACTGCTCGCAGAAGGTTTTGAAGGCGTCCATGGTGGACGTGGACGGCGTGATGGGATACCAGGCCGCGACGGTGGCTCCGGCGTAGACGCAGCCGAGCGCGGTCGCGGTGTTGCCGTCGATCAGGATCTTGTCGTGGTTTTCGTCCATCGTCTGGAGATGGAACGGGAGAGGGCATTTGTAATGCTTGCGCACGTAATCGGCGCCGAGCTTCAGCGCTTTCTGGTTTGATTCCTGGAGGCCCTTCTTGCGGCCGTACTTCTCCTTGACGAGCTGCGCGACGACTTCGCCATCGATGTTGAGCAGTTCGATGAGCGCGCCGGCCGTCGCGATGTTTTTCATCAGCACGCGCTCGCGCGGTTCGCGGAAAGCTTCGTTGCACATCTCGGCGAGGGGGACGCCGATGTAGGTGAGATCGTCGCGGATGAGCGATTTGTCGAGCGGCCACGAGGAGTCATACATGAGATAGCCGCCGGAGCGGGCTTCCTTCACGTCGCGCGCGTAGGTCTGGGAGTTCATCGCGACCATGAGGTCGTAATTGAGCGCGCGGGCGGTGTAGCCGTTCCTGTTGACGCGGATCTCATACCACGTGGGCAGGCCCTGAATGTTCGAGGGGAACAGGTTCTTGCCCGAGACGGGGACGCCCATACGGAAGATGGCCTGCATGATCAGGCTGTTGGCGCTGGCCGAACCGCTTCCGTTGACGTTGGCCAGCTTGATGGCGAAATCGTTTACGCCGCTTTGCATGTTGCTCCTGCATACGGAATATTCAATTCAAACTTCTGCATGTCCCACGCGGACGTGGGGCAGCGTTCGGCGCAGAGGCCGCAGTGAACGCAGAGATCCTCATCCTTCAGCATCAGGCGGCCGGTTTGCGGCAGCGCGGCGGAAGCGAAGAGGGGTTGATCGGGGTTGATGGCCGGCGCGGAGAGTTTCGTGCGCAGCACTTCCTCGGGCGCATCGGGCGCGATGGTGAGGCAGGACATCGGGCAGATGTCGATGCAGGCGTCGCATTCGATGCACTTCTTCGCGCTGAAATCGGTTTCGATATCGCAGTTGAGGCAGCGCTGCACTTCGCGCGCGGCCTGCTCGGCGGTGAAGCCGAGCTCGACTTCGATATCGAGTTCCTCGAAACGCTTGGCCAGATCGACGTGCTGCATCTTCTGGCGATGCGCGGGATTGAAATCGTTGTGGTAGCTCCACTCGCTCATGCCCATCTTCTGGCTGACGAGGTTGCGGCCAAAGGGCGGGCGCTTCGAAACGTCTTCGCCCATGCAGTGCTGGTGGATGGAGATGGCCGCCTGATGCCCGTGTTCGACGGCCCAGATGATGTTCTTCGGTCCCCAGGCGGCGTCGCCGCCGAAGAAGATGCCGGGGCGCGTCGACTGGAACGTGACCTTATTGACGTTGGGCATTTCCCACTTGTCGAATTCGATGCCGAGGTCGCGTTCGATCCAGGGGAAGGCGTTGTCCTGGCCGATGGCCAGGATGACGTCGTCGCAGGGGATGATGACGGAGCCGATGGTCTTCGACTTTTCCGCTTTCGCGTCCCATTCGACGCGCTCGAATTCCATGCCGGTGAGTTTGCCGTTCTCGATCACGAAGCGTTTCGGCGCATGATTGATGACGATCTCCACTCCTTCTTCTTCGGCGTCGTCGAGTTCCCAGGGCGACGCTTTGAAGAAGGCGCGCGGACGGCGGGCCATGACTTTGATGTCTCTGCCGCCGAGGCGGCGCGAGGTCCGGCAGCAATCCATGGCGGTGTTGCCGACGCCGATGATGAGAACCTTTTCGCCGATCCTGTCGATGTGGCCGAAGGCGACCGAGCCCAGCCAGTCGATACCTATATGGATGCGGTCGGTCTCATAGCGGCCGGGGAGTTCGAGATTCTTGCCGCGCGGCGCGCCGCTGCCGACGAAGATGGCGTCGTAGCCTTCGGCGAGCAGCGCCTTCATGCTTTCGACGGGCGAGTTGTAGCGGACTTCGACGCCCATCCCGACGATGTTCTGAATCTCTTCGCTCAGCACGTGCTCCGGCAGGCGGAAGGAAGGGATGTTGGTGCGCATCAGGCCGCCGGGCTTCTCGTACTTTTCGTAGACGGTGACGCTGTAGCCGAGCGGCATCAGATCGTTCGCGACGGTGAGCGAAACAGGACCGGCGCCGATGCAGGCGACACGCTTCCCGTTCTTCTCTGCGGGAGCTTGCGGGAGGCGATCGGAGATATCGCCGCGGAGATCGGCCGCCACGCGCTTGAGGCGGCAGATGGCGACGGGCTTGCCGGTTTCATGATCTTCCGGAATGCGGCTGCGGCGGCAGGCGGGTTCGCAGGGGCGATCGCAGGTGCGGCCGAGAATACCGGGGAAAACGTTCGACTGGCGGTTGAGCATGTAGGCGTCGGAGTAACGCCCCTGTGCGATGAGGCGGATGTATTCGGGCACATTGGTATGCGCCGGGCACGCCCACTGGCAGTCCACAACTTTGTGGTAGTAGTCCGGATTACCGGTATCTGTCGGATTCATGGAGCCTTTGCTCTGCTGATCTGGAGCTGGCGAGACAGCTCTACTCGGGCATTCTACTCCCTGGGCTGCGGCGGACGAGGCGTCCGTTGTGAGAAACCCGGTCTGAAGCGTGCTCAGCGAACGCGATAAAGGATGCCGTCTTCGACGAAGCGGTCGCCGGCCGGGAAGTTGCCGATCCGCTTTCCTTCCGCGCTCATTACTTTGCCGAAAACTCTCCGCAGTTCGCGAACGATCGGGTGGGACATCTCGAGAATCAGGAGCGTCGGAGTTTGCTCGAGCGATATTCCCTGCGAGGCCAGCGCATCGTGAACCCGGCCATAGGACTTCGCACCGCCGTCGAGGTCTCGCGAGGCCAGCACGAACCTCCAGTCTTCGTACTGATCGAGGAAAAGCCACGCTGCAACGCTGCTGTGAAGGTCAATCTTGTCAAGTGCCTCTGCGACTTTCCGGCCGAATGACAAATCCGTCGCTATCAATGCTGTTTTAGCCATGCCAGACTCCGTATTTCCTGTCCGTGAGCGCAAGCAGCAGTTCGCCTGCGTCGTGAATATCGTGCGTCTCGTAGCGGCTTTGTTCGGACCAGCCCTGAACGATTTCCCAGTGTTCTCCAAAGACTGGATCGATTGCAGCCCTCGCGGCGCGTGCTGCTTCCAGTTTAGCGACTTCAATAAGGCTCTTCAAATTGTGAGTGTGGCTCGAATCAACAGTCTTCTTGCTGGGGAAATCGAAGCGCCGCGTCTGCTTCGCGATACAGGCTTTGAGTGCGCACTCCGCCGCATAGCCCGCGAGGTAGTAAGCGCCGTCCGGGAACCCTGCGTCCAGCAGGGCCCTTGCTTCCGCGAGTCTGACGCGCGCAAGGGATTGAAGCTCTTTCCGATTCAAGGGCCCAAACTAAACGTGCGGGCCAGTGTATTTTTTCTCGCGGCGTGTAACGAAATGCTGCCGCGAAGGACCCCTTGATATGATCTCTTCTTTCATCAGCACGGTGACGCCGAGCGTCACCTGCATCAGCACGGCGATGCCGGGCATCGCCTGCCACGGAGGTGCCACATAGCGCTCATCGCCGGTGTGCCGCGCGAGACGTTTCCAGGCGAACGTCGCGTAGCTCTCACTCCCAAAGCCTGCGAAACCCTTGTTAAAGCCAAACTGGAGCTGATCATCGAATCGGGGGCTGGCCTTGCGGCCGGGTTTCCCGACGAGGAGTACGCCAAACGTGGTGTGCGGATCGGCTCGCGGGCCGAGGTTTTCGCGACGGCGGGAATCATTCTGCAGGTCCGCACTCCTGGGGCGAATCCGCCGGGCGCAGGGGATGATTTTGCGCTTCTGCGGAGCGGGCAACTGCTGATCGGTCTGGGAGAGCCGTTGACGGCTCTGAAAGAAGATGCGGAACTCGCGGCGCGGGGCGTGGATTACCTGTCGCTCGAACTGGTGCCTCGCATCACGCGCGCCCAGGCGATGGATGTCCTCTCGTCGATGGCGAGCGTGGCGGGCTACGAAGCGGTTCTGATCGCGGCCGGCGCTTTGCCGAAGTTCTTCCCCATGATGATGACCGCGGCGGGCACGATTACGCCGGCGAAGGTCCTGGTGCTGGGCGCGGGCGTGGCGGGATTGCAGGCGATTGCGACGGCGCGGCGGCTGGGCGCGGTGGTTTCGGCTTATGACGTGCGATCCGCGGTGAAGGAACAGATCGAGAGTCTGGGCGCGCGCTTCGTGGTGCTGGATATCGAATCGGCGGAAGGCGCGGGCGGGTACGCGAAGGCGATGGACGAAGCGTATTACAAACGCCAGCGCGAACTGCTGGGCGCCGTGCTCAGGGAACAGGACGTGGTGATCACGACGGCCGCGGTTCCAGGACGCAGGGCGCCGATCCTGATCACGGCCGAGATGGCGGAGCAGATGCTGCCGGGGTCGGTGATCGTCGACATCGCGGCCGAGCGCGGCGGCAACTGCGAGCTGACGAAGGCGGGCGAGACGGTGGTGCACAGGGGCGTGACGATCATCGGCGCGGTGCAGCTTCCGTCGCGCGCTCCGTTCCATGCGAGCCAGATGTATGCGACCAACATCGTGAATCTGCTGAAACTGATCGTCAATAAGGAAGGCGCGCTGGCGATGGACCGCAACGACGAGATCGTGCGCGAGAGCCTGGTGACGTTCGGCGGCGCGGTGGTGAACCCGAAGGTGATCGAGTTGATCGACAAATCGCGCATTGCGGCCGGGGAAGGTGTGGCGGGATGAATCTGGAGTTCGGACTTTACGTTTTCATGCTGGCGGCGTTCCTCGGCTTCGAGCTGATCCGCAAGGTTTCGCCGCTCCTGCACACGCCGCTGATGTCGCTCACCAACGCGCTCGACGCCATTGCGGTGGTCGGAGCGATTGTGCTGGTGGGCGAAAAGAAGAGCACCTTCGCGACCGTGCTCGGCGTGATTGCCATCGTCGCCGCTACCAGCAATGTGGTTGGCGG
>DASPQQ010000182.1:0-4777 GCA_035624885.1 Bryobacteraceae bacterium
CCGCGCGCAGACGCGCCTGATCCGCCGCAAACTTCTCCCGCGTGTACCACTCGTCCCGGGTTCCGCGAGCCAGCAACACCCGGCCAATGCGTCCGAGCGCCTCGCGATCCAGTTCCGGAGGCACATCGCCGCCCACCGCGATCACGCCGGCCACCGGAAGCGCCGCACGCCCAGCCGCGCGGAACGCCATCGCCGCGCCCTGCGAAAATCCGGCGAATACGATCTCCCGCCCCGCGCCAGACTCGGCCGCCGCGGCGTCGAGGCAGGAGGCAACCCAGACCGCGTTATCTTCGATGGCCCGTTCCCGGTCCCGCCGCGTCATCCAGTTGGCTACCACGCGGTTGGTTCGGCGCTCATAAAACCGGTTGAGCGCCTCGACCGAAACCTTCAGCCATCGTTCGCTCCCGGGAATGGCCTGCAGCCGTTCCATCATCGTCTCGGCATCCTCGCCGTACCCATGGAAGCCGGCGAGGATCCCGGCCGCGCCGCTCTCCGCCGGCGCCATCAGGTACCGTCCATGAATCCGCGCCGCCAGAATCCGCTCCATCACCGATCAATTCTACGTATTGCCGGGAACATACCGCTCCATCGGGACGTACAATCGGGAGGAAGAAGGAGTAACCATGAGGATCACTCGCATTGCTCTGCTCACCGGCGCGCTGCTGGCCGCAGGCGTCCTGAACGCCGCCGAGATTCAGGCGTGGAAGGGACCCGTCACGTTTTCCAAAGACATTGCGCCGATACTCCAGCGCAGCTGCCAGAACTGCCATCAGCCCAATTCCGTGGCCCCGATGTCGCTCCTGACTTACAAGGACGCGCGGCCCTGGGCGAAATCGATCAAAACGCGCGTGCTGATCCGCGACCGCCGCGGCGCCATGCCGCCCTGGTACGTCGAGAAGAACATCGGCATCCAGCACTTCAAGAACGACAATTCTCTGAGTGACGAGGAAATCGCCAAGATCGTCGCCTGGGTCGATGCCGGCGCGCCGGAGGGCAATCCCGCCGATCTTCCGCCCGCGCGCCCGCTTGATGACGGCAACACCTGGGCCATCGGCCAGCCGGATCTGATCGTCAAGACCGAGGAGATTCTCGTCAAGGGCGACTCTCCCGACTGGTGGGGCGAGATCAAGAGCGTGCCCGTCGGCCTGACCGAAGACCGCTACGTTTCGGCCCTGCAGATCCGCGAGGTGAACGATGTCCCGGCAGCCGGCACTGGCCGCGCGACCGTCGGCGGACGTTACGTCTTCCACCACATGATCTGGGGCATGGATCAGGGCGGCGGCGGTGGCACCACCACGCCGTGGCCCGTGCACGAAGTCGGCCGCGGAGCGGACTTCTTCCCGCCCGAAGCCGGCCGCCTGGTCAAGGCCGGCTCCAACATCGTTTCCAACTCCGTCCATCTCCATTCAAACGGCCGCGATACCAAAGCGCATCTGGAGATCGGCTTCAAGCTGCTGCCGGTCGGCTACAAACCATCCGTGCGGCCTTCGCCGAGCCGGTTGCTCGGCAACGGTTCGGACATTTCGATCCGCCCCAACGAAGCCAATCAGGAACTCCACGCTTACACCGTGCTGACCGACAACACCAAGGTCACCTCGTTTGAGCCCCATCTGCACGCGCCCGGCGCGCGCATGTGCTTCGAAGCCATCTGGGGCTTCAACATCGAGACGCTCAACTGCGTCGGCTACGACCACAACTGGGTGCGCGGCTATGATTACGCGGACGATTCCGCTCCGCTGCTGCCAAAAGGCACCATTCTGCACATCGTGGCGTACATGGACAATTCGGCCGCGAACAGGAACGTGCCGGATCCGCGCAACTGGGCGGGCTCGGGCAACCGGTCGGTAGCCAACATGTTCATCGATCTCGGCGAAGGCGTCGCGCTCACCGATGAGCAGTTTAAGGCGGAAATGATCAAGCGGCGGCAGGCATCCACGGAAGACGTGATCATCGGCTGCCCGCTTTGCAACACAGTCCGGGGACAGGAGCAGACCAGCGGTGGCAACTAAGGGACTTCTGCTGGCTGCGCTTCTGGCGCTGCCGGCTTTCGCGCAGACTTATTCGAGCGGCCAGCAGGTGTGGCCGGCATTTGAAGGCTGGGAGAAGAACGACGATGGAACGTTCAACCTGGTCTTCGGCTACATGAACGACAACTGGCAGGAAGAGCTGAACGTGCCGGTGGGTCCGGACAACAAATTCGAACCGGGCCCCGCCGATCAGGGCCAGCCGACTCACTTCCTGCCGAGGCGCAACCGGTTCATTTTCCGCGTGAAGGTGCCGAAGGATTTCGGGACGAAGGAACTTGTCTGGACGCTGAACACGCAGGGCAGGACCGCGAAGGCTTACGGTTCCCTGCGCCAGGATCTGCTGCTCGAGAACGTCGATCTGATGTCGGAGACCGGCTCTCTCGGTGCCGGGGCGAGCAGCCCGGAAATTCGCGCCAACAAGCCGCCGGTCGTAGTGCTCAATTCGCCGAAGACTCTGACCGCGAAAGTGGATCAGCCGGTCGAGTTGATCGCGACTGTAACCGACGATGGCATTCCGAAGCCGCTGAAGATCACGCCCGCGATGGTTGAGCAAATGAGCAAGCGGCCGCCACAACGGCCGACTGTGAACAAAATCAACGGCCTGCACCTCTCCTGGTTCGTCTATCGCGGCGACGGGCATGTGGTGTTTGAGCCTTCGCAGATCAAGGTCTGGGAAGACACGCGGGCCGGAGCGAACTCCCCCTGGGCTCCCATCTGGCTGCCGCCGCCTGTGCCGGCCGATGGCAGGTACATGGTGAAAGTCACCTTCGGTGAACCGGGAACCTATACACTCTGTGCCCGTGCCGACGATGGCGGGCTGACGACGGACGAACTGGTGACGGTCACTGTCACCCGCTGAATCATGAACCGGCCTTCACGCAGACAGATTCTCGGAGCCATGGCGGCGGGAGCCGCTTCCGGCGCTGTGACAGCGCAGGCGGCGGAGACAAGACCGCTTCCGCTCAAACTCGTAGTGCTCGATATCGGCGGCACGATTGTGGAAGAACGCGGCGATATTCCGGCGGTTCTCGGCAGCGCTTTCTCGAAACGCGGCATCACGGTGACGGCTGCCGAGATCAACGAATGGCGCGGCGCCTCGAAACGCGAAATCGTGCGCCACTTCGTGGAACTGCGCGCGCATGCCGCGGAGGCGGAACGGAAGACGCTCATCGAAAGCATTTACGGCGACTTCAGCGCGAGGATCATCGAAGCCTACCGGACGGTGAAGCCGATCGAGGGAGCCGAGGATGCGTTTCAGGAAATGCGCAGCCGCGGCCTGCTGCTGGCGACGTCAACCGGTTTCGACGGACCGATTACGGCCTCCATCATGCGCCGCCTCGGCTGGGAGCATTACTTCACCGCGATGATCACGAGCGACGATGTGGTGCAGGGCAGGCCGTCGCCCTACATGCTGTTTCACGCCATGGAAGCGGCGCGCGTCGACTGCGTGTCGCAGGTGGTCGCGGTGGGCGACACGCCTCTCGACCTGCAGGCAGCGAATAATGCCGGGCTGCGCGGAGTTGTCGGCGTGCTTTCGGGCGTCGGAACGGGAAAGACGATGGAGCCGGAGCCGCATACCGATCTCCTGAACAGCGTTGCGGAGCTGCCGGCTCTGCTGCGCGCGAAGTACTAGAATGAGGGCGTGAGCACCGTCGCACTCGTCACGCCCGAGGAATATCTCGCAACCTCGTATCGCCCGGATCGCGATCTCGTTGACGGCATGCTCGTCGAACGCAACGTGGGCAACAAGGACCACAGCAATCTCCAGGCTGAGGTTCTCGCCTGGTTTCGCGAACGCCGCCGCGAGCTTCGCCTCAAAGCCTTCCCCGAACAAAGAATCCGCGTGGCCACGAAGCGGTTCAGGGTGCCGGATGTTTGCGTCGTCTCGTTGCCGGAGCCGGTGGAGCAGGTGTTCACACAGCCGCCGTACATCAGCATCGAGATTCTCTCTCCCGACGACTCCTTCCCGAAACTCCAGACTCGCCTGGATGACTACCTCGCCATGGGCGTGCCGAATATCTGGGTGATCGATCCCGATTCACGGCGAGGCTGGGTCGTGACGCGCGCAGGTCACTTCGAGGTGCTCGACGGAGTTCTTCGATCGGCCGACGGCAGCGTCGTCATGACCATTGCGGATTTGTTTCAGGCCGCGGAATAGGTCAAGGCGTTACCAGGCGTACGTTTCTTAGTTGTTGCCTTCGAGTCTCGACAGGCGCTCATTCTGAATCTCCGACACCCGGACGAGGTCAGAGAGCCGATTCGCAAGATCCGCGAGCAGATGAACCACCGTGTTGAGCTGCCGATCATGCGCTTCGATTGATCGTTCCATTTCCTCGAACGTCATTTACCCTCAGTCTAACGCGCCGGAGCCACGACGCCGGTGACAACCTTTTGCAACGTGTTCACCGAACAATTTCAATGGCTTGGCCAGGCCCCACCCCGGAAACACCGCATTCGCATGCAACAATGCCGCTGAATGATGCCGAACTCCACAGCCCGGAAGATGCGCAGCCATTCAACCCTCCAATTCTGCCAAAAATATAAAATTTCCAGACGAACCCAACAACTCGCTGAAAACAAACGCCCGCCCGCGAAAACCAGACCCATCGCGAACCCATTTGTGGACTGAACCCCATAATTGAGACACGGCGAACGAACCCATTAGCAGTAAATGGGAGAAGCAGAGATGGGGAAGAAGCACATGAGGTACACGCGCGACTTTAAGCGGAAGGTCGTGCTGATGATGAAGA
>DASPQQ010000183.1:0-16330 GCA_035624885.1 Bryobacteraceae bacterium
TCCACGTCGCGCTGCTCGCCATCAGCATCCTGTCGCTGCCGATTCTCCCCTCCGCGCGCTGGAAACCGCATAGCGGCGACGATCCTCTCCTCGGCATCCTCGGCCTGCTCGCTGTCACCGTCGGCCTGCCTTATTTCCTGCTTTCCTCGACGAGCCCGCTGCTGCAGTCCTGGTATTCGCGGCTCAACGGCGGCGCCATGCCCTACCGGTTCTTCGCGCTCTCGAATGCCGGCTCCATGCTCGGCCTCCTGACGTACCCGGTGCTGGTCGAACCGAATCTCACCAATCGCGAGCAGGCGTGGATGTGGTCGGGAACTTTCATCGCCTTCATCCTCGTCTGCGCCACGGTCGCATGGCGAGCCAAAGGCGCCCATGAAGATGTACCTGCGGCTTCAGCCGCGGCCTCTTCCGATGCACCACCCACCTGGCCGGACCGTCTCATCTGGATCGGTCTCGCCGCCTGCGCCTCCGCGCTTCTCCTCGCCGTCACCAACCACCTCACCCAGAACGTCGCCGCCATCCCGTTCCTCTGGGTGCTCCCGCTCAGCCTCTACCTGCTCAGCTTCATCCTCTGTTTCGACAGCGACCGCTGGTACATCGCGAAAATCTTCCGCCCGCTCGGCGCCATCGCGCTGGTCACCATGGCCTATGCCATTTCGAGCGGCGGCGGCATCTCCGACCTCAAGCTCGCCGTCGCCTATTTCTGCACGGCGCTGTTCGTTCTCTTCATGGTCTGCCACGGAGAACTGGCGCGCCGCCGTCCCGCACCCGCGTACCTGACGTCCTTCTACCTCATGGTCTCGGTCGGCGGCGCCATCGGCGGCCTCTTCATCGGCTTCGCCGCGCCGTACTTCTTCAACGCGCTCTACGATCTTCAGATCGTCGTCTGCCTCACCGCGTTCCTGTTCACCTTCATGCTCTGGAACGCGCGGGAGAAGCGCGCGCAACCCGTGCCGTTCCTCGATGAAAGCTACGACAAGATCGTGATCGGCGTCCTCACCGCCGCGCTTTTTGGCTACACGGCTTTCCGCTACATTGCCGCGCGCTCCGGAGGTCCGGAATTCCTCGCCGCGCCTTACGACGCGAAAGTTCTTCTCGGCCTCGCCGGGGTCATCGCCCTCTACGTCGCCTGGCGCGGCCGTGACGCGCTGCAGAGCGACATCGTGATCTCCATCCTCGCCGCCGCCGTTTCACTCGGCATGGCGGGCTATCTCGCCCGCGATACGTACAACACGCTCAGCGGCTCGCGCGTTCTGGTGCGCAATTTTTACGGCGCTCTGAATGTCTACGACGAGGAGACCAACGACAAGATGGGCCCCGTCCGCGTGCTGCGACACGGCACCATCGATCACGGCGAACAGTTCCTCTGGCCGCAGAACCAGCGTTTCGCGACGACGTATTACTCCTCGCAATCCGGCGTCGGCCTTGCCATTCACCAGCTCCAGCGCGACGGCCCCATGAACGTCGGCGTCATCGGCCTCGGCGCCGGAACCCTGACCACTTACGGCCGCCCCATCGACCGCTACACGATCTACGACATCAACCCGGCCGTCCTTGAAATCGCGAAGAAACAGTTCCGCTTCCTCGCCTACTGCATGGCGAAGAAGGAAGTGGTGCTCGGCGACGCGCGCCTCATGCTGGAGCAGGAGCCCTCGAAGCAGTTCGACCTTCTGGCGGTCGACGCCTTCTCGGGCGACGCCATCCCGGTGCATCTGCTCACGCGCGAAGCCTTCGCGCTCTACTGGCGCCATCTGAAGCCCGATGGCGTCCTCGCCGTGCACGTCTCGAACCGCTATCTCACGCTGGGCCCGGTCGTCTCGCTCGCGGCCGCGCAGTTCGGCAAGAAGGCCTTCATGGTCTCGAATGAAGAAGACGAAGACACAGAGGTCGCCGCCTCCGACTGGGTGCTCGTCAGTTCCCGTCCCGGCTTCTTCGACCAGGACGACATCAAACGCAACGTTGGCCCGATAAACCCGGTCAAAAACCTCCGCATCTGGACCGACGATTACAGCAATCTGTACCGCATACTGAAATAAGATCAACCGAGGAGCATGTTATGTCCATCGATCTGAAGCCGGAGCAGGAACGCCTCATTGAGCGAGCTATCCAGTCTGGTGCGTATCGGGACACGGATGAAGTTCTCGATCAGGTCTTTGAGATCATTCGCAGCCAGCTCGAATTCGGAGACTGGATGTGCGAACAACGCGAAGCTCTTGCCACGAAAATTGAGAGGGGCTTCGCTCAGGCCGAGCGCGGCGAACTGCTCGATGGCGACGCTGCGATCGACATGCTCCGCCAGCGCCGCAACGAACGCCTGAATCGGCGGGGATGAGTCCGTCGTTTCAGCTCAGCCCCCAGGCAGTCGAAGATATTGACGAGATCTGGTGGTTCATCTCCCAGGATGATCTCAATGCCGCCAACCGCGTGGAAGGCGAAATCGTTGCGGCCTGCCGGAGCCTTGCGCTTCATCCGCTGATGGGGATCAGGCGGCCGGACATAACTTCTCTTCCAGTTCGTTTCTGGACCTTGCCGCGGTACCCGAACTACGTCATCGTGTACCGGCCGGGCACAGACCCGTTGCAGGTGATCGCAGTTCTGCACGGCCGCCGGGATCTCGCGCGTGCCCTGAAAGAGAGAAAGTGACAACGTTCCGACCGCGATCGACAGGCCTGATTCATCGAACACCGTCGGCCCTGAAGTACGCTATCCCGCCGCTACCTCCATCCGTTCCAGTTCCGCGTTGAACTCGCAGCCGAACAGCGCAATCGCCGTCAGCAGGTACATCCAGAGCAGCAGCGCCATGCTCGTCCCCACGCTGCCGTAGATCACGTTGTAGTTCGTGATATGCCGGACGTACCACGCAAACACCGCGGTCGCCAGCATCCACAGGATCGTGGCCAGAAACGCGCCCGGCCACACGCGCCGCCACATCTGCTTCCGGTAAGGCCCGTAGTGGTAGAGAATCGCGGTCAGCGTGCTCGTCGCCGCGAACGCCACCAGATAGCGCACCACCTGCCAGAACATCTGCCAGAACGGCGTCAGCGGATTCAGCGCCGGGTCCACCTTCATCACCTTCAGCACCTGGTTCTCGATCGTTCCGCCAAACAGCACGAGCGACGATGCCCCCGCCATCGGCACCACCGACAGGAAGACCAGCATCAGCCCCACGCCGTTATGCGCCACAAACGAACGGTTGCGCGGCACGCGGTACGCGGCATTGAACCCGTCCATCAGGCTCTTCACCACGCTCGCCGCGGCCCAGATGGAGAGAACGATCGCGACAGCCAGCAGCGCCGCCGGCCGTTTCCCCGAATAGCGGAACTGCTGCAGCACAACGTCCTCGGTTCCCGGCGGCACGATATGCGCGAGGAAACGGGCGATATTGCGCCGCACGTAATCGGCGCGCGCTTCCACCAGAATCGCCGCGGTTGAAGCCAGAATCGGAAACAGTGACAGCAGCGCCGAGTAAGCCGCGCCCTTCGCGATCACGAACAGCCCGTCATCGAACGACGCCACGAGCGTCCGCCGAAGAAGGTAGAGCAACTGTCCGAAAGGATTGGAGCGAGCCACTGCGCTCCGTAGAATACCCTAAGCAGTCCGTCCCGCGGCGCGGTTGCGCCGCAGTTCGAGAAAGATCGGTATCACCGACACGAAAATGATGCCCAGTACCACCTTTTCGAAATTCTGCTTCACGATCTCCACCTGGCCCAGCCGGTAGCCGAGCGTGGTCATGAAGACGATCCACACAATCCCGCCGAAAATGCTGAACGTGAGGAACTTCGGATAAGGCATTTCCGCCACGCCCGAAATGAACGGCGTGCAGGTGCGGATGATGGGGATGAACCGCGCATACACCACCGCGCGCGGCCCGTACCTCTTGTAGAATTCGCGCGTCCGCACCAGATGATCCGGATGGAAGAAGCGCGATCTGGGGCGCGAGAAAATCTTCGGGCCCGCGTGCCGGCCGAGGAAGTAGCCCATGTTGTCGCCCACGATCACCGCGATCATGAGCATCGCGGCCAGTGCGTAGACATTCACGCCCGATGCGCCGCTCGCGACGCCGATCGAGAACAGCAGCGAATCGCCCGGCAGAAAAAATCCCACCAGCAGACCGGTTTCCGCGAATACAATGCCGATCAGCGCGCCCATCCCGACCGGGCTGCGCAGCAGATCGCGCACCAGTGCCAGCAGCCGGTCGGCGTTATAAAGCGACTTCAGGAACTCGATAACGCCCGCGAGGATGTTGTGCATGCTAGCTGCGCGCCGTGTAGGTCTGGATCAGCCGCGTGACCAGATCCTGGCGAACCTTCAGCTTGCCCTCGGCCTCGAGACGCTTCTTCAGTCCGTCTTCGAAGACCTGTTCGCGGTCCCGTTGCTTCTGCTGTCTGATTTCGTCGCGAATGCCCGCGCTCTGTGCCGCAAGACCCGCCATGTCGGCCGGCGTCTTCGCCACCGTCTTCGCCACCACCGTGTTCCCGGCCACGCTGAGCGGTCCGAACAGCGTGCCTTCCGGTTTCTCGAAGGCCGCGTCGAACGAGGAAGCCGATCCCACGCCTTCAATCGCTCCCTGCCGGTCGACGTCAGCCGAGGTCTTCACTTCGAAGCCCATCGACTTTGCCGCCTTCTCCAGATCGCCGTTCAGCTCCTTCGCCTTCGCCACCAGATCCGCGGCCTTCTTTTCCACGATGGCGTTGAGCTTGTCCTGGCCGGCCTTGTTGCGCGCTTCCGCCCGCGCCTCCTCGTAGGTCGAAGGCCGGGCCGCCTGATAATCCGTCACCGATGCGAGCGCAACCTTGTTCCCCTGCAGCACGATGGGTCCGGCGGTCACCTCGCCCTTGCGCAGCGGCGCAATCGCGTCCGTGAAGTCCTTCGAGACGCCGACGCCGGGATAGGGATCGCCCGCCGCCACGTTCTGCGCGGTAAACAGCTCGCCGTTGACGGCAGCCGCCGCCTTTTCCGGATGCATCGGGTCTTTGCGCAGTTCCGCCACAGCCCTGTCGGCCGCCTTCTGCATGGCGTCGTTGACCTCGCGCTGATAAACCATGCTGAACACCTGCACCTTCGCTTCATCAAGCGTCTGCAGATGCGCGGATTCGTGTTTTTCCACCTGCAGGATGTGATAGCCGTACGTCGTCTTCACCAGACCGCTCAACTGCCCCACCGGCAGGCTGAACGCGGCCTTTTCAAACTCCGGCACCGTCTGCCCTTTGACGATGAAGCCCAGTTCGCCGCCCTGCTCCTTCGAACCCGGATCGTCGGAATTGTCTTTCGCCAGCTTCGCGAAATCCGCTCCGCCCTGCAGCTGCTTCAGGATGCCTTCCGCCTTCGTCTTCATGGCGGCATCGTTCGAAGCGTCGGACTTGACCAGGATGTGGCGCACCTGCACCCGCTCCGGCGTGCGGAACTGGTCCTGGCTGATGTTGTACTGCCGCTGCAGATCGGCATCGGTGATCGGCGGATGCTGCACCTTCGCCGGATCGATGATCACGATCCCGACGCTGCGCTTCTCCGGCGTCGTGAAGCTCGCCTTGTGCGCGTCGTAATAAGCCTTGATCTCCGCTTCGCCCGGCTCGGCTTCCGCGCGGAACTTTTCGCCCGGCACGATCACATACTGCAGCTTTACCTTGTCGTTGCGCTTGTGGAACTCCTTCTCCACTTCCGCCTGCGAAACCACCACGCCGCCCATCACCATCAGCTTGAGCCGCGACACCAGCAGCTGCCGCTCCGTGTCGCTGCGCAGCTGCGCCACGGTCACGCCCTGCTGCGCCAGCACGGCGTTGAGTGTGTTCGCGTCCACCTTGCCGTTCTTGACCATGTCCGGCGGCAGCGAGTCCATGATGGCGTTGTCGGTTTCCTCTTCGGAAACCTTCATGCCGAGCCGCTTCGCCTCGTACTCGAGCGCGCGGTCGGAAATCATCTGCTGCACGATCTGCGGCACGTAAATGGTAAGCAGTTCGGGCGGCATCTGCCGGTTGCGCGTGACGTTCGAAACCGTCTTCGACACTTCCTGATTGGTCAGCTTGTCCTTGCCGACCGTCGCCAGCACCTGGTTATCCGCCGGGTTCGTATCGTAAGTCGTCCCCTGACCCGGGATCAGGTACGTGACCATCGAGAGACCGACCAGCCCGAGGAGGACGGTCAGAAGAATGCGCACAGCCTTGTCGCGGCTGCGAAATAAGTCGAACATGGATCTGGAAATCTCCTGCTGAATCCGAAACCTTTTATTGTATCGCGGGCCACGAATGCCTGCCTGTACACCCCTCCGGCAGGCTGCTGAAAAACGTTCGGGACTGGCTAAACTGGCACTTTTTTTCGTGCTCAACTCGTTGACTCCGCGCAATGATTCACGGCGAAAAAAGGCTGCCAGTTCTGCCTGTCCCGGTTTTTCAGCAGCCTGCCGGGATCGCTGGCCGATATAAACTGGCCTTAGTATGCGCACCACCTGGGTACAAAAGAGGCTGTCCGACCCGATCCGGACTCAGATGCACTATGCCCGCAAGGGCGAGATCACCGGGGAAATGGCCCATGTCGCCCGCCGCGAGAACGTAACGCCCGAGCTCATCCGCGAGGAAGTGGCGCGCGGCCGCATGATCATCCCGGCCAACATCAACCACACCAGCCTCGAGCCGATGTGCATCGGCGTGGCTTCCAAGTGCAAAATCAACGCCAACATCGGCAACTCCGCGACGACCTCCAACATTGACGAAGAACTCGAAAAGCTCCGCTACTCCGTCAAATACGGCGCCGATACCGTGATGGATCTTTCCACCGGCGGCGACATCCCCGAAATCCGCAAAGCCATCATCGCCAATTCGCCCGTGCCCATCGGCACCGTGCCCATTTATGAAGCGCTCTCGCGCGTGCGCCGCGTCGAAGACCTGAACATCAACGTGCTGCTCGAAGTGATCGAAGAGCAGGCCGAGCAGGGCGTCGATTACATGACCATCCACGCGGGCGTCCTCGTCCAGTACGTCCCCATGGCCGCCAGACGCATCACCGGCATCGTCAGCCGCGGCGGCGCGATTCTCGCCGAATGGATGGTGAAGAACCACCGCCAGAACATGCTCTACGAGAATTTCGACGCCATCTGCAAAATCTTCCAGAAGTACGACGTCAGCTTCTCGCTCGGCGACGGTCTCCGCCCCGGCTGCATCGCCGACGCCTCCGACGCCGCCCAGTTCGCCGAACTCAAGACCCTCGGCGAACTGACGAAGAAAGCCTGGGAGTATGACGTCCAGGTGATGGTCGAAGGCCCCGGCCACATCCCGCTCGATCAGATCGAACTCCAGGTCGTGAAAGAGAAGGAACTCTGCTATGAAGCGCCCTTCTACACGCTCGGCCCGTTAGTCACCGACATCGCACCCGGCTACGACCACATCACCTCCGCCATCGGCGCAGCCATGATCGGCTGGCACGGCGCGGCCATGCTCTGCTACGTCACGCCGAAGGAACACCTCGGCCTGCCCAACAAGGACGACGTGAAAGCCGGCCTGATCGCGTACAAGATCGCGGCCCACGCCGCGGACGTCGCCCGCCATCGTCCCGGCGCGCGCGATCGCGACGACGCGCTGTCGAGAGCCCGTTACAACTTCGACTGGAACCGGCAGTTCGAACTCTCGCTCGATCCCGAAACAGCCAGGGCGATGCACGACGAAACCCTCCCTGAGGAAGGTTTCAAGGACGCAGCTTTCTGCTCCATGTGCGGCCCGAAGTTCTGCTCGATGAACCACTCTTCGAAAGTGGAAGGCTTCACAGCCGAACAAGCCGAAGAAGTCCTGCTGCAGATCACGAAGTAGCTCCCTGCTGTTGAACTTCACCCGGACGCGACTGAAGTCGCGTCCACAGACTGCTCCATTGCCATTCCCCGGGCCTCAGGCAGAGCCCGGCTCTCACCGGGTTCTGCTCGATATATCTCGCGATTCGGGCTTCCTCCGCCGCATCCCGAATCAATCGATCGTAGTAGTCCTTCTCCCAAAACGGTCCCGATCGCCCTAACACTCGATTCGCTGAAAACCCGGTTCTGCCCTTAAGGCGTCTGATCGCTCCAGCCAGATCCGCCGTTGGACGAAACACCAGATGCACATGGTCTGGCATCAGGACCCAGGGCCCCAGCTCGTACTCACCATCCACCTCGCCTTGCAGCATAGTGGGCACGATCGCCTCGGCTACTTCCTTTAGAACAAGCCACTTCGGGCCATGGTCAGCTCGATCGAGCATCGCATCGGCTTCGGCAAACCTGCTTCCCGCCGAGCCCCGCTGCGCAACGCTCTTTGTAACCGGCATCGAACCGGACAGCCGCCAGGTCACGAAGTAACCACAGCCCTCTTTCTTCGAATGGGGCAGCCGGCGATGCACGATAGAGCAGTGCAGCCGGCGAACACTTCCTCTCAGCGACCTGTGGACGCGACTTCAGTCGCGTTTGGTCCCTTCAAATAGCCGCTGGGCGCGTTCTTTCCCATGCGCCCTACTGCTGCAAACTCTGCATGCGCTGCCGCCCCAACGCCGACCGCAGAGCCTCCATGTGATCCGAACTCCCCACAAACGTCTCCGCCGGCAAAGGCGCCGCCCCATCCGCATGCCGCAGAATCTCGTTATAAATCTCGGGCGCCATCCACTGCGTCAAGCCCAGCCCCGCCAGATACTGCAGTCGCAGATTCCGGTCGCGATTGATCTGCGCATCGTGCAGCCACGCTCTTAAGCTCTCCGCCCGCGCCGCAAACGTGCCCAGCATATCCGCCGCCGAGTAATACCCCACGTCCGCCATCGACTTCACCACCGGCGCCTGCTGCGGATCCGCGAGGCGCGCCGCGATCCGGTCCAGATCCACCCGCAGATCCTCCTTCTGCCCCACCAGCACCACGTCGTACCCGGTGCCGTCCGTATTCAGATTCCCCCAGATCGACCCGTGCGGAAAGGCCTCGAAAAACGTCGCCAGTTCGCTCCGCACCGTCTCCATGTCGCTCTCATAGAGCGGCACCCACTGGGTCACAAACCCGCCCGGATTCAGATGCTCCTTGCACAGCTCGAAATACTCGGTCGAATAAAGCGGCGCGATGCCCTTCACGTACGGATGAATCGGATCGGAAGTAATGATGTCGAACTTCTCGCGCGTCGTCAGCACGAAATGCCGCGCGTCGTCATAAATGATCCGCGTCCGCGGATCATGCATCACGTTGTGGTTCTCATCCCCGAAATACTTCGCGCTCGAAGGCGGAATATTCGGCTCAATCTCGCAGATCGTGATGTGCTCCACTTCCGGATGCACCACGAACGTTCCCGCCGTCACGCCCGCCCCGCATCCCACCACCAGCACCGACTTCGGATCCGCATGCAGCAGCGCCGGCAGATGCCCGAGCAGTCTCTGCAGCCGCATATCCTGCGGCTCGGCCGACGCTTCCACTTTCCCGCTCACATGGAAATAGGGCACGCGCCCTTCCCACTTCGAATACGCGATCGACGAGTTGATCCCTTCCGTCATCTGCAGCAGTTGCCAGTTCTGCCCATTCGTGCTCGAAATGGTGCGGCCGAAACCGACGAGCTTCCACGGGATCGCCGGCACCGCGCCGGCGAGCAGCGCCGCGCAGGCTGTGGCGAGCGCCACCTTCATGCTCGGCTGCTTCCACGCCACAAACGCCGCCATCACCGCGAGACAAAGCAGAATCTGTTCGGAATGCTGCGTCCCGATCGCCGGAATAAACACGATGCTGAACGCAATAGACCCCACAATCGCGCCCACCGTATTCGCCGCGTAAACCTCACCCACCAGTTTCCCGGAATCGGCGTTCTCGCCGGCCACGCACGCAAGCGCCAGAGGAAACGCCGCGCCCCACAGCACCGCGGACGGCAGAATGGCGATCGCGCTGCGCATCACATCGCGCGCGAATCCTGCCCATACGCCCCGCTCCGCCCCCACATTCCAGTAAGGCAGCACCGACGCCAGCATCACCGCGGTCCACAAAATCGCCGCTGCCAGCAGCAACTGGCAACCCGCCAGCCACGAGCGGATCTTCTCCGCGCTCATCCTCCGCGCGACAAACGCACCCGCGCTGCTGCCAATCCCCAGGCCGCCGAGAAACACTCCGAGAATGATCGAAAACGTGTAGACCGTCGCGCCCAGCATCAGCGAGAGCATGCGCGTCCAAACCACTTCCGCGCCTAAGGCGCACAAGCCGGAAAGCGCAATCGCGACGTAAACCGCCCACGACCTGTTCCCGCCCGCAACCTCGCGCCTGTCCGTCTTTACCTCATAAGGCAGCGCGCGGGCCAGCATCAACCCGAGCAACCCCACCACAGCGTTGATCGCGACGGCCACATAACTCGCCACCGCCATATCGAACACGCGCAGCAGATAGAAACCGGCCAGCAGACATCCCGCCACGCCGCCCGCAATGTTCCCGCCGTAAAAGAACCCCCACCAGCTCGCAGCCTGCGGCGAATCCTCAATCCATCGCGAAATCGCGGGCAAAGTCGCGCCCATCATCACCGTCGGCGGCAGCAGGCAAGCCGCGCACAGCAGGCTCCGCAGCAGCAGCGCCGGCATCCAGCCACCCGTCCCGGCCGTATACAGGCTTTGGACAAGCGGCATGGCAAACAGCACAATCAGCCCGAAAGCTCCGGTGCCCAGTTCCAGCAGCCCATACACCCGCAGCGGGTGCTGGCCGGGCGAAATCAGCCTCGGCAGGATCAGGCTCCCGAGACACATCCCGCCCATGAACGTCCCCAGCAGTACGGCAAGGGAGGGCGCCGTCGAGCCGATGACCAGCTGCAAAAGCTGCAGCCAGACGACTTCATAGATGAGCGCCGAACAGCCGCTGCCGATGAACAGGATCAGAAGAAGAGGAAGGAAAGACTGCGTACGTTTCGTCAAGATGCACCCGCATCATACAACGCCGGAATTTACGGTTATCATTGTTGCTGGAGATAGATGAGGATGAAAGCCATCGTTTCGACCCTCGCCGTGCTCGCGCTCAGCAGCGCGGCCATCGCCGCCTTCACGTTCCCCGACCCCCCGAAGGTCGATGCCCCCACCGCGACTTCGAAGATCGTGCTCGCCGGCGGCTGCTTCTGGGGCATGCAGGGCGTCTATGAGCACGTCAAGGGCGTCGTCTCGACCGTCGTCGGCTACGACGGCGGCAAGAAGGAAACCGCCCATTACGAGCGCATCGAGGAAGGCGACACCAACCACGCCGAATCGATCGAAGTCACCTTCGATCCCAAAGTCATCTCGCTCGGCGAAATCTACAAGATCTACTTCTCCGCCGCGCACGATCCGACCACGCTCAACCGCCAGCACAACGACGTCGGCACCCAGTACCGCTCCTCGATCTTCTACAACGACGATGCGCAGAAGCAGCTCGCCGAGGCTTACATCAAACAGCTCAACGACGCCCATGTCTTCTCGCACGCCATCGTCACGAAGGTGGTGCCCAACAGCGGCTTCTTCAAAGCCGAGGATTATCACCAGCACTATCTCGATCAGGTGGTTGCCTGCGGATCGAAAATGACCATGCACTGCATGGACCTGAACGTCGGATACATCCGCGGCCTGGATATCCCGCTGCTCAACGAATTCAAAGCGAAGTATCCCGAATACTACACCGACGAAATCAGGTAGGAAGAGGTCAGAACATGCTCAACAACAATCGCCGTGGATTCCTCGGAACGCTCGCCTTCGGCCTGGGTCTGTCCAAACTTGCCGCCCTCAAACTCAGCGCAGCCGAAACGGGCGAGAAAAAGCCGCATATTCCGAAGAAGGTGAAGATCGCCACGTTCGACGCGGCCGGCAACCGGACCGGTGTCGAAGAAGTCGACAAGGTCGTCAAGTCCGAGAAGGAGTGGCGCGCGCAGCTGGACCCGCTGCAGTTTCAGGTGACCCGGCTCGAAGGCACCGAGCGCGCCGGCACCGGCAAGTACGCCTACAACCACGCCGACGGTCTCTACAACTGCATCTGCTGCGACACCGTCCTGTTCGATTCGAAGACCAAGTTCGAGTCCGGCACCGGCTGGCCCAGCTTCTATCAGCCGATCGCAAAGGAGAACGTGGTCGAGCAGCGCGACACCACGCTCGGCATGGACCGCATCAAAGTCAGCTGCACGCGCTGCGACGCCCACCTCGGCCACGTCTTCGACGACGGCCCGCGTCCGACCGGCCTGCGCTACTGCATGAACTCCGCCTCGCTGAACTTCGTCCCGCGCGGGAAGGCGTAAACTGAAGGACATGGCGACAGCCACGTCCTTCGACCGTATCACCGTCGAACCAGGCAAGTGCGGCGGCAAACCCTGCATTCGCGGCATGCGAATCACGGTTCGCCGTGTGCTGGAACTGCTGGCGACCTATCCTGACCGAGCCACTATTTTCGCCGAATATCCCTTCCTTGAACCGGAAGACATCCAGCAGGCCCTGCGCTACGCGGCAGCGGCCGTAGACGACGATCGCCTCACCTTCGACCGCGTAGCCTGATGCGCCTGCTGCTGGACCAGGGGCTGGCCCCGCTTGCAGCTGCGACTCTTCGCCATCACGGCTTCGACGCTCTCCACGTAGCCGAACTCGCCCTGGACCGTGCGGATGACAGGGAGATCCTCGACTACGCGCGCCGAGGCAATCTCATCTGCGTAACGCTTGACCACGACTTCCATGCTCACCTTGCCATGGCCGGTGACGGCAGTCCCTCGGTCATCTTCCTCCGAATCGAAGGACTGAAAGCTCAGCAGCAGGCTGACTTGATTCGGTCCATCTGCGCGCAGTGCGGCGAAGCACTGTCCGCCGGAGCGGCAGTGTCAGCGGACCTTCAAACGATCCGCATCCGCAGACTGCCGCTCGAATAGGAAGAACGCGGCTCGCCGCCCTTACCGGCTGGCGCTGAACACCCGGTCGAAAAACGCCCGCGTATCACGCTGAATCCGCTTCAGCACATCCGGCAGCGGCGCATCGTGCAGGCTCGCCGGAGTCCACCGCCGCGCCAGCTCGGTCAGCGTCGCCAGATTCGCCGGATTGCTCGGCAGCCGGCCCTCCGCGTGCCCGGTCGCCACGCGCATCCCGTGATCGACCGCCCGGTAGAACGTGGCCGCCTCGCGCAGAAACGCCGCGTCTTCGCGATCGAGATGCCCCATCTTCTCGATCACGTCGATGCGCGCCGGAGTATTCAAAGCCTTATAGAAAACGCCCGCACTTTTGAGCCTCAGGTACATCAGCGCGAAGTCGATGTCGTAATACCCGCCCGACCCGGCCTTCAGCGGATTGCGCGCCCCCTGCTCGCGCTCGAGCCGGGCCCGCATCGCCGCCAGTTCCGCGCGCGACCGTCCGCTCTGCCCGTAGCGCCGCCAGTCGACTTCCTGCAGCTCGCCCAGGAATTCCGTCGCGCGCTCCAGATTCCCGGCCACCGCGCGCGCCTTCATGTACGTGATGCCTTCCCACGCCTCCGCGCGATTTGCGAAGTAATCCCGGTACGCGGCTTCCGTCTGCACCAGCTCGCCTTCGCGTCCGTTCGGCCGGAGGCGCGTATCGATCGTGAACACCACGCCTTCGCCTGTATACGCGCCGATGGTACCGATCATCCGCTCGGCCACGCTGGTCCAGAACAGCACCTCGCTTGCGTCCTCATCCGGAAGCAGAAACACCAGATCCGCATCGGAGCCCAGATCGAACTCCAGCATCCCCAGCCGCCCGAGTGCGATCACCATCATCTGGTTCGCCGGAATGTAGCTCGGGCTTGCGGGCGGCGTCATCGCCGACGCCTCCTGCACCGCCATCTCGTACGCGCCCGCGATCACCGATTCCGCCAGCTCCGAAGTCCGGTTCAGCGTCTTGAAGACCGGCGCCCGGTGATACACGCTGTCGCTTTCGATGCGCATCACCTGCTCGCGGAAAAAGCGCCGCAGCTCATCCGCGTCGCGCGGCGCATGGAAACCCGTGCGCCCCTGCTTCACCCCGCAGGCCGCCCTTATCTCGAGCAGCAGATCCGTGTGGCTCACCAGCTGGTCCGCCAGATACTGGCTGTGCTCGAACACGTCGATCGTGCAGCGCGCCACTTCGTGGTCCTTCTCCAGCATGTCGAGCCATTCGGGAAACGCCACCACCTTTTCGAGAAACGACTCGAAACTCGCCTGGCTCCGCGAAATCGCTCCGCTTGTCACCAGCTGTGCAAACATGGGCGCGCGCAGTTCGAGAAAGCGCCGCATGTTCCCCGAGGGAAACTCGACGCGCTCCGGACCATACTCCTCTCCGCCATTCTCATCGGCCGGGACGTCCGCTTCCAATACTTTTTCTGCTTCTCTTTCCGCCAGCCTCGAGTGGATCACGCGTTCATACAGATCCTGCACGCTCGCGAGGCACGAATTCAGCTCGCGCGCGAGGCCGGCCGCGTCCTTCGCGCCCGTGGGCATTTTCCTCGCCAGCAGATCCAGATTCGCCTTGCCCGCCGGCAGCGTATGGGTCTGGCTGTCTTCATCGAACTGCAGCCGGTGCTCCAGATGCCGCAGGAACTGATACGCCGAGGCGAGCCGCGAATACTCCGCGGGCGAGAGCAGTTCCTTGTCGCGCAGGCGCGAGAGCGCCAGCAGCGTGCCGCCATGCCGCACCCAGGGGTCCTGCCCGCCATGCAGCCGCTGCAGGCACTGCACCAGAAACTCGATATCGCGGATGCCGCCCTTCGCCAGCTTGACGTTGATTCCCGTCTGCCGCCCGGCCAGCTGCTTCTCGCGCTGCTTTTCGTGGATGCGCGCGCGCGTTTCGGAAACCGCTTCCACCGTGCGGAAATCGGTGGTCGTTTTGTAGATCAGCGGCTCAACAAAGTCCAGCAGCTCGCGGCCCGGCGTCGTGTCGCCGGCCGCCACGCGCGCCTTGATCAGCATCTGCAGCTCCCAGTCGCGCGCCCGCGTGGCGTAGTACTGCTTCGCGCTCGCAAGCGACGGGCAAATCTCGCCGTACCGTCCTTCCGGCCGCAGCCGCAGATCGACGCGATAACAGAGCCCCTCCGGCGTATACGCCGAGAGCATGTCGGTGAGCCGCGTGGCCGCCAGCTTGAAGAACTCCCGCGGATGCATGGCCGCATCGCCCGGCTTCTTTTCCGGCGCCGAGAAGATATACATCAGATCGATGTCGGAGCTGTAATTCAGCTCACGCCCGCCCAGCTTGCCCAGCGCAATCACGGAGAACAGCCCGTCGCGCCCGGCCCCGCCCATTTCGCGCGAGAGATCGCGCCGCACCGCGTTCCACGTCACGTTCAGGATCGCGTCCGCGAGGCTCGAAATATCTTCCGCCGTTTCGGAAAGATCCGCGAACCCCAGCACATCGCGCAGCACGATGCGCAGCATCTGCCGCCGGCGGAACAGCGCCAGATCCACCGGTTGCGGCGTGCCATCCGGGGGCAGGGAGCTCGCGAGCAGCGTTTCGTACTGATCGGCCAGGAACCCGCGGTGCAGATCGCCCGCTTCCGAAATCGAGATCAGCCACTCGGGATAGCGGATCACCGCGTCGGCCAGGAACCGGCTGTAAGAAAAAATGGTGAGCGCGTAGCGCAGCGTCGTCGCGTTGTTCGTAATCTGCCGTGCCGCGTCGGGGGATTCGGCGATGAGCCGGTTCAGGAAATGAACCGAATCGTCGGGGTTCGGAAGTGAGGGGAGAAGCGCCGAGACCGTCCGGATGGCAGGCGCCGCGAGTTTTCCCAAGTAAACCAGCTCCGGTCGCGAACGCACAGGGTCGCGAAACTGGATCTCTTCGTGGAGATTCAGCACAAATCCCGATTATAAGATTCCGCCCTACCGCTCCGCCGTCTTTGCGTAAGCGGCCGGATACCGGTCACCCACCGCCAGCGCCGCGAGGCTGTTCAGATCCGTCAGGTCCTGCGCGCAGAGCTTCAGTTCCGCGCCGCCCAGATTGTCCTCCAGGTACCTGCGCCGCTTCGTCCCCGGAATCGGCACGAAGTTCTTCCCCTGCGCGAGAACCCACGCGAGCGCCACCTGCGCGGGCGTCGCCCCGTGCGTCCGCGCCACGGCCTTCACCCGGTCGACAATCCTCCGGTTGGCTTCGAGATGTTCATCGTCGAAGCGCGGCAGAGTGCGCCGGAAATCCTTTTCGACGAACTCCGCGCTCGACGTGATGGCCCCCGTCAGATAGCCGCGCCCCAGCGGGCTGAACGGCACGAGCCCGATTCCCAGCTCGTTCATCGCCGGCAGAATCGACCCCTCGATGCCGCGCTCCCACAGCGAATACTCGCTCTGCACCGCCGAAATCGGATGCACGCCGTGTGCGCGCCGGATCGTCTCCGCCCCCACTTCCGAAAGCCCGATATAGCGAACCTTGCCCTCCTCGACGAGTTCCTTCATCGCGCCC
>DASPQQ010000184.1:0-2545 GCA_035624885.1 Bryobacteraceae bacterium
CGCCCAAGCCGGCTCCTCCGCCGCCGCCTCCTCCGCCGCCGCCTCCCGCCGTTACCGTTTCGGCCATCACCGGCGCGCGCGACGTCTGCCCCGGCGACAATCTCCCGCTGCACGTGACCGTTGGCGGCGGCGCTTCCACGCCGGCGATCCAGTGGAGCATCAACGGCCGTCCGGCCCCCGGCGGCACGTCCGACACGTTCCTGGTTCCGACCGCCGACGGTGGTCCGGGCAACCGCACCATCACCGTCACCGCGACTTCGGGCTCGGATTCGAAGACCTCGGACCCGGTCACCGTTCGCATCAAGAACTCGGCGCTGCCGACGGTCCAGTTCTCGGTCAGCCCGACCTCGATCGCTTATGGCGACCGCGTTCCGCTGGCGGCCCGCGCCACCGGTTCCGAGTGCACCGATCCGGTCAACATCCGCTACACGGCGAGCGAAGGCACCATCACCGGCAACACCTACGATTCCTCCGGTGTCGCCTTCGACATGAACAACCGCATGCACGAGCAGACCAAGACGATTACCCTGACCGCCATCGCAACCGACGCGAAGGGCCAGACTGCCCGCGCCACGGCCAACCTGACGGTGAGCCTCACCCCGCAGGCCAAGCGGTACGACGATATCGTCTTCCCGAACAACAGCGCCCGCGTCAACAACTGCGGCAAGCGCATTCTGCTCGAACAGGTGACGCCTGACCTCCGGAACGATCCGGGCGCCAGGGTGATCCTGATCGGCCATCGCGACAACGGCGAACGCGTCGCGCTCCGTCTCGACGACAAGCGCGTGCTCAACGCCGCCGCCATCCTCAGCGCCGGCAAGGGCATCTGCCCGTCGCTCGACCTGAGCCGCATCCTGATCCACTCCGCCGGAACGGATCAGGCTTCGCAGACCCGTCCCGCGCTCTGCGGTTCCTCCGTGCAGGAACGTGCCGGACAGGCCGTCCGCGAAAACGACCAGCGCGCGCAGTTCCGGCGCGTCGAAGTCTGGGTGGTTCCGAGCGGCGCTGCCATGCCGGAAGGCACCAGCGGCTTCGGCAATCCGCCGGCGAAGGACACGCAGGCTCTGGGCTGCCCGCGGTAACACTTGCGGCAGTTTCAGGCTGTTTACCTCGAAAAGGGCCGGATCGAACTCCGGCCCTTTTCCTTTTCCGGACTCCCCGAAGGCTTCGCGCTCATCCGCCTGCTGATCGCCGGCATCTGCAACACCGACCTCGAACTGCAGCGCGGCTACTACGGCTTTTCCGGCGTGCCCGGCCATGAGTTCGTCGGCGAAGTGGTGGAGGCGGCGAACAAGACGCTCATCGGCAAACGCGTGGTGGGTGAAATCAATCTCGCCTGCGGGAACTGCTCCTGGTGCGCGCGCGGCCTCGGCCGCCACTGCCCTTCCCGGACCGTGCTCGGCATCGTGCGGCATCCCGGCGCGTTCAGCGAGTTTCTGACGCTGCCCGAGCGCAATCTCCACGTGGTCCCGGATTCGGTGTCATCGGAAGCCGCGGTCTTCACCGAGCCGCTGGCCGCCGCGTGCGAGATTCCCGATCAGGTCAGTATTCCCGCCGGCGCGCGCGTCGCCGTTTTGGGCGATGGCAAGCTGGGGCTGCTGATTGCGCAGGTGCTCAGGGCGAACGGGCTGCGCATCCACCAGTTCGGCCGGCATCCGGAAAAGCTGCGCCTCGCCGAAGCCGCCGGCGTGACCACGGAGATCGCCGGCGATAAGATGCCGGTCGCTGAATACGGCTGGGTGGTCGATGCCACCGGTTCTCCGGCCGGCCTGAAGACGGCGATTCAGATGACGGAGCCGCGCGGCACCGTCATCCTCAAATCCACCGTGCATGGCGAAGTGCCCGTGGATACGGCTCCCGTGATCGTCAACGAAATCACCCTGGTCGGTTCACGCTGCGGACGTTTCGAACCGGCTCTGGCGCTGCTCGAAAGCCGGAAGATCGATGTGGAAGCGATGATCTCGGAGCGCATGCCCCTCCGGGATGCGGCTCAGGCATTTGCGCGCGCCGCCGAACGAGGAGTCCTGAAAGTCCTGCTGACGGCTACATGAAGTAGTCTTTGACTTTCGCGAACAGGCCCTTTTCGTGCGGCTCGTTGTTGACCGGCAGCGTCTGGGCGAGTTCCTCGAACAGCCGCTTCTGGTCTTTGGTGAGTTTGGCCGGGATCCGCACTTCGCACTTCACCACCAGATCGCCGCGCCGGCGTCCCTGGACTTCGGGCAGCCCCTTGCCGGTGATGCGCAGTTCCGCGCCGCTCTGCGTGCCTTCGGGAATCAGCAGCGCGTGCGGGCCTTCGAGCGTCGGAACCTCGATCTGCGCTCCCAGCACCGCCTGCGTGATGGAGATCGGGATGGTGCAGCGCAGGTCGTTGCCGTCGCGCTCGAAGAAGGCGTGCTCCTTGACGGAGAAGAAGATGTAGAGATCGCCGTTCGGCCCGCCGTTGGCGCCCGGCTGGCCTTCGTTGGGCAGACGCAGACGGTTGCCGTCGGCAATGCCCGCCGGAACCGTGACGCGCAGTTTCTTGCTGACCTGGCGGTACGCGTCG
>DASPQQ010000185.1:0-5624 GCA_035624885.1 Bryobacteraceae bacterium
ATCGAGCCAGTGGATGGATTTGAGCCGGCCGCGCCCGTGCCCGCCGCATAGCTCGAAGAGAACGTGAAGCCGCTGACCGGACTCAGGCAGGTAACCGTGAACTGGCCAGCGGTGCCGGTCGGTGCTGCGTAAACGCCGATGAACAGCGCATTGATCGCATTGATGAAGCGTTGCGCGAGCGTGGACACGGTGTCGTTCGGGTATACGGCCGCCCCGAAGGACGTGCCGCCCACCTGCAAGAACAGCGCGTCGCCGTCGCCGAACAGCGATCCGAGATTGAATCCGCTCGACCCCGCCGAGATCGTGACGGTGGCCTGATGGAAATTGCCGCCCGAACGAACGCGCTTCAAGGCGAAGAAGACGCCGGAGTAGAAGTCGATGTCGCCCGCGAATCCGGCCTTGCTCAGAAGCCAGAAGGCGCGCGCGGGAGCAACCGCGTAGGTCTGGGCGGTGTCGAAATCGCAGGCGCAATTGACGTTCGGATAGGTCGTCGCGGGGGCCTGCACGTCCGATAGGACCGCCGCCTGCAAATAGTCGAAGGCGCAAAGTGTGCCGGTGGACAGCGAGTTGTGAGTGCTCGATACCGTGAGAACCACGACGTGATTACCGGGCGCGACGCTCGATGCGATGAGGCGGCGGGTTTGAATCGGTGAGCCCGTATCCGCGTAGGTGTCCACTGTCGGTTGCGCCGCACCATCAAGCGTGACGGTCAGTTCGCCGCCCGCGGAAGTGAGCGTCGTGCCGACGTAGAGGTTGTGCGTGTATTGGCACGAGTACGTGACCGTCACGTGGTCGGTCGGGTTGGCGGATTGCCGCGCGAAGCCACCGAGGTAGAAGCCTGCCTGCTGGCTCCAGCCGGTGCCCGTGAAGTTCGCCCAAAAGTCGCGGCTGCCGACCGTCACGCTGCCCGGTCCCGCGATTTTCAGCGGCAGGACACTGCCGGGATCGGAAAGCGTCCAGTTCGAAATCACCGCGCTCCACGTGCCCGGTTGGAAGGCGACCAGCGTGGGATTGACGGACCCGGAGTCATAGTTCAGCGCGGGCGCGAAGGTGAGCCACGCCTGGCGCAGCGAGTCGATACCGTTGGCCGTGAAGTCGATGTGGAAATGGACGGAGGACGGGTCCGCGCCGCCGGTGAGTTTGGTCGCTCCCGCTGGCGTCAGATACGTGCTCGACGTCTTGTGCATTTCGAGCAACTGGATTGAGTTGCCGTCGCGGCCGCCGCCAGGCGCGAGGCAATTGACGCCGGTCTGAGTGCCAGCCGACGCGGTGAGGGTGACGGAAGTTGGCGACACCACGGAAGCGATTGAGTATTGGGTCCCGTTGATGATGATCGGATCGCCGGTCTGCAATCCCAGGAAGTTCTGGCCTGAGGCGAACGATACCGACGTGCCGGAGGTGTTGACCGTCCCGTATCGAGCCGCGTACACGGTGAAACTCGCACCGGTCACGGTCGCCATGAGCGCGGTGGTCGGCCCTATCGAGTTCCAGTTGGTCCCGTTGATGTACGAGGCCATCACCGTCGCGATGTATTGCGGGGGATTCGTGGCCAGCCACATTTGCGCGGAGCCGTTGCCGTCCGACGCGCCGACTGTTATGAGCGCGCCCGTGTTCGCTTTCACGGAAAGCGTCACGCTGTTGCTTGACGCCGAAGCGTAGCAGTTGGGATCGGCGGACGCGGCCGCAGCCAAACCGGAAGCGATAGCTGCACCCGACGATCCACCGGACGTGGCTTCAGTGAAGCTGTACGTGCTCGATCCGATGGTCAGCGTGTGGGTTGCGCCCGGATGACCGCCATAGAAAGAGAAGGTCACCGCGTTCGGGTTGCCCGGCACGATGAAGTCCCAGACGATGTTGCTCAGATAGATGAGCTCGATCCGGTCGTATCCGGCAGGCGAACCATTCACGGTGAACGTGGCTGAGGCTGCGGCCATTCCGGTCGCGGATGTCGCCATCGGCTGCAGCGATACCGTGCCCGGCGTTTCGGATTTCGTGATGTAGCTGAGCGCGCCCCACGGAACCGACTGGTATTTGCGGCTTATGGGGTTTTGCGCATTGGTGATCGCGAGATCGAAATCGAGCGTGACGCCCGCGAGCGAAAAGTCGGGAAGATACTTCGTGGTGAACAGGTGCCCGAACTGGTCGTCGGCATCGAACAGCACCAGCACTGCGAAGTCGGACTGATCGCTGAAGACGCCGCTGACCGTGAATCCCGACGACGAGGCGTTATTCAGCGACGCGGCGCTTCCGCGGCGGTCGAAACCGCGCAGGTAGAGCGTCCGGTGAGGCTCCAGCTTGTGGATGGCTTCGGTGGACACGGGGTTCTATGACAGGGCAAGAGTGAGGTCCGATCCGGGGAACGTCGTGCCGACGCCGGTGATGTCGATAATGATCGGCACCTCCGGGCCAATCGTCGCCGTGCCGGTAGAGGACCCCGTCGTCGAGCCAGCTGTGATCGTCACCGTAAACAGCAGCGTGCTGCCCGCATAGACCTGGATGACGAGGTTCGCGCCGACAGGCGCCTGCTTCACCATGCACGTCACGCCGTTCTGCAACGAGACCGTGGACGTGTAGAAGGCAGCCGGTCCGAGGTTGCTCCCGATGGCGAGGGTGCCGGGAATTGAGAGCTTCATGGCACCCGATGGCGCGCCGACCACGCCATATATCCAGTCCTCGCGGAAAGGCTGATCGCCGTCCGGCGACTCGTTGCCGTTCGTGTCCACGGTGAAACCGGCGATCAGCATGGCCTGTTCGATGAAGTTGGCCGTCGGCATCGAGAGACTCACCGGCGTCAGGGGGTTGGCATTGTCGATGCTTGTCGAATCAACCTGAAAAGCCCACGCGGGTGCTTCGACGATCCAGATTGACGTGTCGTCCATGAGCAGCGGCGGCTGGAAGGTCAGCTGCGTCGCTGTGTTCGCGGTGATCGTGCTCGGCGGCTGGCCGCGACCGGTACCGGCGATCACGCGAATGAGGTTCCCCACCTCCACTCCCGGCGTCAGGCCGCTGTAGCTGTACGTGACGTTCTGATAGCCGGGGTCGGTGATCTGGGTGACTGACGCGGGCGTACTTGACAGGCCCGATGCCTTATTCCGAACTACAACCGCGTCGCCCACGTTGACGATCCCTGTTGGATCTCGGTCGAGCGTAAGCGTTCCGGTGGACGGCACGTGCGCGGTGATATTGAAGCTCGCGAATGGCGTGCTCCCGTCGGGCCTCCCGATTACGGAAAGCTTTCTTCCGGCGAAGTTGTGCGGCGTGGAGGAGGTATCGATGAGTTCGTCGGAAACAATCGTGTTGGTCGAAACTGTTGTGACCGCGATGCCTGCCACGCCCGCGTGTATCAGCAGCTTGGCCTTGATGCGAACCTTTGCGACATAGGGCGATGGCAGCGCCCACGTCGAGCGCAGCACCGGGCCACCGAACGTGATCGACCCGGGCGTGTAAGTATTGCCCGTGCCAGCGGTCAATGTGCCGGTGGCTTGAGCGCAGATCAGGTCGGGCCGCGTTCCGACGAACAGCACATAGGAAGCGAGGCCCGCGACTGCTGGCCAGGTGATGTCGTTGAGCGTGAACGTCCCGCCAGCGGCTGTCCCGGTTCCGATGAAGGTAATGTTTGACGAAACGGAGGGAACACCGTTCGAATCGATTGCGCACACGGCGGCCCACAGGGTGATGTCGGCAGGCAGCGATCCGCCGCTCGCGCTCTGCGAGATTGATCCGATGCCAGGCGCTCCCGCCCCGGTGGCGCTGAACTCGTTGACCGGAAGTTTGCCGGTCAGGATCAGGCTGGCCAGCGCACTGCCGTCGGCGAGCGTCGTGTATTCCTGATCGGAGTCGAAAGTCCACTCGCCGGGAAACAGCGCGTCGCTCGAAGACGCCTGCACCTGATACGGTGCCCACACCGGCCCAAGCGGAATTTGATAGAACAGCGCGGGCAGAGGCGCAGGCACGACGTCCATCGGCTTCGGCCCGACATCGAGATCGTACATGGAAGCCGTGACGGTCTGGCCCTCGATCTGCACCGACCAGTCCTTCTTCAGGCTCCAGCGCTGGATGCGGAAGCACATCGTGATCACCTGAAACGGCAGGCCGGTTCCGCTGGGCGGTGCCGGAGACGTGGTGATCGTGGAGCCGTCGCTGGCGATAGCCGTGATCGTCACCTGCGAGCCGCCGATCAGGATTTCCTTGTTTATGAGTTCGGTGTCGCCTGTCGCGGTCCCGGCGTAGGTCCACGGATCGCCGCTGACCCAGGTGGCGGTGCTGCCGGAGACGTTGCAGGTTCCACGGACGCCGGGGATGTCCGGGTGCGTCATCGAGACGACCTGCCCGACTTCGTTTCCGAGGCCGAGCAGAGTTGTCTGCCACACGGCAGTGCGCGCATTGCGCCATTCCGCCGGGGTTACACCGCCGATCTCCTCTCGTGTGCGCGTGGCCGCGATGCGCAGCGCCTGGCTCAAGGTCGAGCAGCCGACGGAGTGCATCTGTGTCGTGAGCGGAGAGCCCGCGCGCCCGTAATAGGCTGCGTGGCTCTTGTCGCAATATTCAGCAGTGTTGGCCTGATACTGATACGCGACATCGGCATAGGAAAGCACCAGATGCTCGAAGCCGGACTGGATCGGCATCAGCCGAAGGCTCTGGAACAGGGAGTTGGCGATGGTATAGGCGTCCACCGCGCTGGCGTTGATCCGGCAGCCCAGCTTCAGTTGTCCGAACTCCCATGTGTAAAAGCCGAGGCAGCAGTTGAGCACTTCGGTGAGCCAGTCGCGGAAAGGTTTCTGGCTGCTGATGACTCCCTGAAACTGGAACTGCGTCTCGGTCCCGCTTCCGAGGATCGGCGTAACCTGCGCCGCCGCGATCTCGGCCGCGCCACTTCCATCGCCCACTACCAGCGACGGCAGCACGAATGTGGCGAGTTGGTCGGACGATGCCGGTCCTGATCCGCCCGCGGGGTTCGATCCGGTAGATGGGTCTCCGTACAGTCCCATCGCGCGCAGCAGCATGTTCACTGCAATCCAGAACGGGTTGATGAGGCCTTTGACCGCCGTGCGGTTGCCGCTCTGGTCCCACGTCCATCCCCACATCCCGTAGTCGATGGGGACCGTCATCTGGTGCTGGTCGGGTGTGCTCGGCTGAATCGTGGTGGACTTGACGATGCGGATTTCGCACGCCGCCGTGCCCGCCGCGTAAACGTTCGGCTCCCAGACCTGTGGAGACCCCTGCCCGAGCGAGAAGTAATCGGTGGTGGAAACTGCGGGGTCGTTGCCGGTGATGTACCGCAGGCCCATTCCGGGCTGGTATTTCGTGATGTTCAGGTTGCCGTTGACCTGAAGGCCCTGCCACAGATAGCCATCGACCATGGGAGCCACCACGTACCGGTAGCCATCGGCGTTCGTGACGACCTTCGACGCGGTGAATCCGCCGAGAGGCCCGGCGCTCAGAATGCCGAGCGAGTCGGCATAGCCTGATTCATCGCGGTAGTCCACCATCAACGCGGTGGCAATGAACGCAAAGAGCGGATTGCCGCCGCTGTTGCACCAGATCTCCGGGAGCGCAAGGCCCCAGACCGTGTCCGAGATGATGGATGTTGCCGTGACGGTATTGCGGCCGAAGCCGAGGAAGCC